>NZ_LZKC01000012.1:0-33500 GCF_001672685.1 Mycobacterium sp. E2462 | reverse complement strand
GGCCAGGTAGCCCCTTGGGGCGCGCCGTTCGTAGAATCGTTTAGTGGCGTCGATCCGGCCATCACCGGGGAGCTTTCGGAAGAACGGCCGCCTGGCTCAGTAGAACCGAACGGGTAGGCCCGTCACAGCCCAATGAGCGGCCGCGCAGCGCGCGGCAAGCGGGGTGGTACCGCGGCGCTCGCGCAGCCAGCGCGTCGTCGTCCCCGGCCTGACAGGACTGGGCACAGGAGACGACGCACACCGTGACCGAAAACGCTGACGTCCAGGCGTATCCGAAGCCGGGAGCTCCCGACTTCCCGGCGCTCGAGCTCGAGGTGCTCGACTACTGGGCCCGCGACAACACCTTTCGCGCCAGCATCGCCCGCCGCGACGGCGCCGACGAATACGTGTTCTACGACGGCCCGCCGTTCGCCAACGGGCTGCCGCACTATGGGCACCTGCTCACCGGCTACGTCAAGGACATCGTTCCGCGGTATCGCACGATGCGCGGCTACAAGGTGGAGCGCCGCTTCGGCTGGGACACCCACGGGCTGCCCGCCGAACTCGAGGTCGAGCGGCAGCTGGGCATCACCGACAAGTCGCAGATCGACGACATGGGCATCGCCGCGTTCAACGACGCCTGCCGCGCCTCGGTGCTGCGCTACACCGACGAATGGCAGGCCTACGTCACCCGCCAGGCGCGCTGGGTCGACTTCGACAACGACTACAAGACGCTCGATCTGCCGTACATGGAATCGGTCATCTGGGCGTTCAAACAGCTGTGGGACAAGGGCCTGGCCTACGAGGGCTACCGCGTGCTGCCGTACTGCTGGCGCGACCAAACCCCGCTGTCCAACCACGAACTACGCATGGACGACGACGTCTACCAGAGCCGCCAGGACCCCGCGCTGACCGTCGGGTTCCGCGTCGCTGGGGGCGAGCTCGACGGCACCTACCTGCTGGTGTGGACGACGACCCCGTGGACCTTGCCGTCCAACCTCGCGGTGGCCGTCGACCCTGACGTGACCTACGCCCACGTCAAGGTGGGGGAGCGGCGTTTCGTGTTGGCACTGCCCCGGCTGGGCGCCTACGCCAAAGAGCTCGGTGACGAACCCGAGATGCTGGGCACCTACCGGGGCGCCGAGTTGCTGGGCACCCGCTACCTGCCGCCGTTCGCGTACTTCGCCGACGCCGAGAACGCGTTTCAGGTGCTGCCGGGCGACTTCGTCACCACCGACGACGGCACCGGGATCGTGCACATGGCGCCGGCCTACGGTGAGGACGACATGGCGACCACCGACAAGGTCGGCATCGTGCCCGTCACCCCGGTCGACGCCCGCGGGCGTTTCGACGCCACCGTGCCGGACTACCAGGGGCAGCACGTCTTCGACGCCAACCCGCACATCATCCGCGACCTGAAGAACGGCAGCGGCCCCGCGGCGACCAACGGCGCGGTGCTGCTGCGCCACGAGACCTACGAACACCCCTACCCGCACTGCTGGCGGTGCCGCAATCCGCTGATCTACCGCGCGGTGTCGTCGTGGTTCATCGCGGTCACCCAGTTCCGAGACCGCATGGTCGAACTCAACCAGCAGATCACCTGGTATCCCGAACACGTCAAGGACGGCCAGTTCGGCAAGTGGCTGCAGGGCGCCCGGGACTGGTCGATCTCACGGAACCGCTACTGGGGCACGCCGATTCCCGTGTGGAAGTCCGACGACCCCGCCTACCCGCGGGTCGACGTGTACGGCAGCCTCGACGACTTCGAACGCGACTTCGGGGTGCGGCCCGACAACCTGCACCGGCCCTACATCGACGAGCTCACCCGGCCCAACCCCGACGAC
The DNA here is from genome assembly GCF_001672685.1 of Mycobacterium sp. E2462. Classification (NCBI taxonomy): domain Bacteria; kingdom Bacillati; phylum Actinomycetota; class Actinomycetes; order Mycobacteriales; family Mycobacteriaceae; genus Mycobacterium; species Mycobacterium sp. E2462. Next base: position 31,677 of record NZ_LZKC01000012.1, on the reverse strand, counting down.
CCCACCGGGCGCAGCACCATGCGCCGCATCCCCGACGTGCTCGACGTGTGGTTCGACTCGGGATCCATGCCGTACGCGCAGGTGCACTACCCGTTCGAGAACGCGGACTGGTTCGACACCCACTACCCCGGCGATTTCATCGTCGAATACATCGGCCAGACCCGCGGTTGGTTCTACACGCTGCACGTGCTGGCCACCGCGCTGTTCGACCGCCCGGCGTTCAAAACCTGTGTGGCGCACGGGATCGTGCTCGGCTCCGACGGGCAGAAGATGAGCAAGTCGCTGCGCAACTATCCCGACGTGTCGGAGGTGTTCGACCGCGACGGCTCCGACGCGATGCGCTGGTTCCTGATGGCCTCGCCGATCTTGCGCGGCGGCAACCTGATCGTCACCGAGCAGGGCATCCGCGAGGGCGTGCGGCAGGTGCTGCTGCCGCTGTGGAACGCCTACAGCTTCCTGGCCCTCTACGCGCCCAAAGTCGGTGCCTGGCGCACGGATTCGACCCAGGTGCTGGACCGCTACATCCTGGCCAAGCTCGCCGAGCTGCGCGACGATCTGACCCGCGAGATGGACACCTGCGACATCTCCCGCGCCTGCGACCGGCTGCGCCAGTTCACCGAGGCGCTCACCAATTGGTATGTGCGACGGTCGCGTTCGCGGTTCTGGGAGGAAGACCCCGACGCCATCGACACGCTGCACACCGTGCTGGAGGTGACGGCGCGGCTGGCCGCCCCGTTGCTGCCGTCGGTCACCGAGATCGTCTGGCGCGGGCTCACCGGCGGGCGCTCGGTGCACCTGACCGACTGGCCCGGCCCCGGTGCGGTGCCCGCAGACCCCGAGTTGGTCGCCGCGATGGACCAGGTGCGCGAGGTCTGCTCGGCCGGGTCGTCGCTGCGCAAGGCCAAGAAGTTGCGGGTGCGCCTGCCGCTGCCGAAACTCACTGTGGCGGTGGCTAACCCGCGATCGCTGGAGCCGTTCACCGACCTGATCGCCGACGAGCTCAACGTCAAGTCCGTCGAGCTGACCGACGCCATCGACACCTACGGACGGTTCGAGCTCACCGTCAACGCGCGGGTTGCCGGGCCGCGGCTCGGCAAGGACGTGCAGGCGGCCATCAAGGCGGTCAAGTCCGGTGCGGGCGTCGTCAACCCGGACGGCACCCTGACCGCCGGTCCGGCGGTGCTGCAACCGCAGGAGTACAGCTCCCGGCTGGTCGCCGCCGACCCGGAATACACCGCGGCGCTGCCCGACGGTGCCGGACTGGTCGTCCTGGACGGCACGGTCACCCCCGAGCTGGAGGCCGAGGGATGGGCCAAGGACCGGATCCGCGAGCTGCAGGAGCTGCGCAAGTCCACGGGACTCGAGGTTTCCGACCGCATCTCGGTGGTGATGGCGGTGCCCGCCGAACGCGCCGGCTGGGCCGCGACGCACCGCGACCTGATCGCGGGGGAGATCCTCGCGACCAGCTTCGAATTCGGCGAGCCGGTCGACGGCGCCGACATCGGCGACGGGGTGCGCGTCGCCATCGCGAAAGCCTGAGCGGCGTCAGGCCCGCGTCGCCGCCGTCGCCAAAGTGACGTAGTCCATGGTGAATTCGCCACCAAGCCGGTCGATGGCGGTCCCGACGGCGTCCTGCACCGTTGCGACCTCGTCCGGCCCGAGAAGGGTGAGCTGGCCGGTGGTGGCCAAATGGTCCAGCCACTCCTCACGCGTGTACCGCCGCTGCCATTCGAACCGCCACTGCTCGGGTTCGGCGAAGCCGCCGGCGGTCCGGATGCCCTGCAGCGCCCGCCGCACGTTCGCCTCTTGTAGCCCGAAACCCGGCGTCAGCAGCGGCGCGTCGGGCGCCACGCGCGCGAGCACGTCCTCGAAGGGCTGCGCCACCTCCGCGGGCGGATCGAAGACATGCCAGTACAGCGCCAACAGGCCGTGTGGCCGCAACACCTGCGAGGCCTTCTCGGCGCCTCGCACGGGATCCACCCAGTGCCAGGCCTGTCCCGCGACGACCGCGTCGAAGGAACGGCCGCGGGGATCCCACGTCTCGAAGTTGCCGATCTCGACGTCGATGCCGCTGCGGCGGGCGACCTCGGCCATCCGGGCGTCGGGGTCGACGCCGAGCACCGTCACCCCGGCCGCGGTGTATTGCCGTGCCCCGATGCCCGTGCCGCAACCGACGTCCAGGAATTCGGTGCCGGGACTTGCGGCGATCACGCGCTGGATGAGGGCGTCGGGATACCGGGGCCGGGCCCGGTCGTAGCGATCGGCGTCTACGCCGAAGGACTCCGCTACTTGACGCATCAGGTGCGGCTGCGGGTCGGGCGGGGGGTCAGTCGACACAGGGGGCATGCTCTCCGTTGTACGCCTCGTCCCGATCGCCGGGGCGGCGCGAGCGAGCCCGACCGCGAAGATTTCACGGTGCGGTTAGGTGCGCGCAACGCTCACGGCTTGACGGCGCGCCAGCGCAGCCTGCCGCCGCGAACCTCGACGTCGACGTCAGCAAACCCCGCCGCGCGCAACCGGTTTGGCAACGTCCGCGGGTCGACGGTGTTGCAGGTGTCGCGGAAGTGCAGGATCCGGAACCGCAGCGACGTCACGCTGTCGCTGCCCGCGAAGACGCCCCGGCGCCGCAGCACCCGAAACGCCTCGGCGAACAACCGGTCCTGCAACTCGACCGTCGGGACGTGGTGCAGCATCGTGAACGACACCACCGAACTGAACTCCTCGGCCGGCAGCCCGGTATCGGTGCCGTCGCCGTTGATGATCCGCGCCCGGTCGCCGTAGAGCCGCTGCAGGCGCTGCGCCATCGGCGTATCGATCTCGACGGACGTGAGCTGCGGTGTCTTGTCGACCAGCACCCGCAGGATCGCGCCGTAGCCCGGTCCGATCTCCAGGGTGTTGTCACCCAGATCGACACCGGCCAACGCCCATGGAAGCAGCTCGTCCTCGACCGCTTTCGCCCACCGATCCGAGCTACAGATCCGCCGGTGCGCCAGGTTCATGGCCATGCCAAAACGGTATCCCAGGGGCGCAATACATTTATCGGGTGGAGTCGCGCTGGGTGCTGCATCTCGACATGGACGCGTTCTTCGCGTCCGTCGAGCAACTCACCCGGCCGACCCTGCGGGGCCGGCCGGTGCTCGTCGGCGGCCTCGGGGGCCGGGGCGTGGTGGCCGGCGCCAGCTACGAGGCCCGCGTCTTCGGGGCCCGATCGGCGATGCCGATGCATCAGGCCCGCCGGCAGGTCGGCGTGACCGCCGTGGTGCTGCCGCCCCGCGGGGTGGTCTACGGCGTGGCGAGCCGGCGGGTGTTCGACGCCGTGCGCAGCCTGGTGCCGGTCGTCGAGCAGTTGTCGTTCGACGAGGGTTTCGGCGAGCCGGCGCACCTGGCCGGGGCGGCCGCCGAACGGGTCGAGGCGTTCTGCGAGGACCTGCGCCGACGGGTCCGCGACGAGACCGGCCTGGTGGCCTCGGTCGGCGCCGGCTCGGGCAAGCAAATCGCCAAGATCGCCTCCGGCCTGGCCAAACCCGACGGCGTCCGGGTGGTGCGGCGGGCCGAGGAGACCGCGCTGCTCGACGGCCTGCCGGTACGCCGGCTGTGGGGGATCGGACCGGTGGCCGACGAGAAGCTGCATCGCCTCGGCATCGAGACGATCGGGCAGTTGGCCGCGCTGAGCGACGCCGAGGCGGCGAACATCCTCGGCGCCACCATCGGGCCGGCGCTGCACCGGCTGGCCCGCGGCATCGATGACCGGCCCGTGGCCGAACGCGCCGAGGCCAAACAGATCAGCTCCGAATCGACCTTCGCCGTCGACCTGACCACGCTCGGCCAGCTGCGCGACGCGATCGACCCGATCGCCGAGCACGCGCACCAGCGGTTGCTGCGCGACGGGCGCGGCGCCCGGACCGTGACGGTCAAGTTGAAGAAATCCGACATGAGCACGTTGACCCGCTCGGCGACCCTGCCCTACGCGACCACCGAGGCGGCGGCGCTGGGGGCGCTGGCCCGGCGGCTGCTGCTGGACCCGCGCGAGATCGGGCCGATTCGGCTTCTGGGCGTGGGCTTTTCGGGGCTCAGCGACGTGCAACAGGAATCGTTGTTTCCCGACCTGGACTTCACGGGGCCGGCGTCGGAGGCGCCGCACGACGTGGCCTCCACCGAGACCGCGACCGAGGCGATGTTCGCGCCGGCGCCCGCGGCGGGCGCCGCCCCCTGGCGCGTCGGGGACGACCTGCGCCACCGCGACCTGGGGCACGGCTGGGTCCAGGGCGCCGGGCACGGCGTGGTGACGGTGCGCTTCGAGACCCGCAGCTCCGGGTCGGGGCAGGCGCGGACGTTCCCCGCCGACACCGCCGAACTCACCCGCGCCAACCCGACGGACAGCCTGAACTGGCCGGACTACATCGAGGCCCTGCGGGCCCGCGACGCCGGCGACGCGTCAGCCCCAGCGGCCGACGACCTCGGCGACGTCTAGCCCGGCGGCCAGCGCGGCCATCACCAGCACCCGCGCCTGCGGCGGCCGCAGCCGCGGCACCATCAGCGCGCCGGCCGCCACCAGGTCGTGGCCGGGGCCGTAGCCCGCGCTGACCCGGCCGCCGGGCACGCGCGTCGACACCCCGACGACCACGCCGGCGCGGCACTGCCGCCGCACACCCTCGACCACCGCGGCTGGCGCGTTGCCCGAGCCCAGCGCCTCGACGATCACCCCGCGCGCGCCGGCGGCCACGCAGGCGTCCAGCGCCACGGCATCGCAGCCCAGGTAGGCGGCGACGATGTCGACCCGCGGAGCGGCGGCGGCGCTCACCGCGCCGACCTGCGGGCGCGTCTTGGGCCCCCGCAGCGTCACACCGCCGGAGCTGGTGCCCAGCAATTCACCGGCGAAGCCGCTGAGGTCCTGGGTGGCCGCCTTGTGCAGGCCCAGCGGCTGCCACACCCGGCCCGCGAACGACAGCAGCACGCCCAGGCCGCGGGCGGACGGGCTGGCCGCCACCGCCAGGGCGTCGCGCAGGTTGGCCGGCCCGTCGGCGTCGGGCGCGTCGGCGCTGCGCATCGCGCCGGTCAAGACGACGGGCGCCTCGCCGTCATAGGTGAGCTCGAGCCACAGCGCGCTCTCCTCCATGGTGTCGGTGCCGTGGGCGACAACCACGCCGTCGGCGCCGCCGGAGACCGCGGCGGCGATGGCGGTGCGCATCCGGTCCCAGTCCGGCACCGTCAGCTCCGAGCTGTCCACGGCCATCAGGTCGACGACATCCACGTCGAGGCCGCCGCGCACGGGCGCGACCAGGTCCGCGCCCCGCAGGGCGGGCCGGTGCACCCCGTCGGGGCCGGTCGCGGTGGAAATCGTGCCGCCGGTGGCGATGACGGTGAGTCGTCCCATGGGGAAATCATGGCGCACGCCGTGCGCCAACGGGCCGTCCCTTTAGTGGATGATGAGAGGGTGCCCGAAGAACCCTCTGGATCGACCGAGCCGGTGACCGCGCCCGAGCGGGACGCCGCGGCGCCCGCCCCGCGGCGGTTGCGTCTGCTGGTGTCGGTCGCGGCGGTCGTCCTCGCGTTGGACATCGTCACCAAGGTGCTGGCCGTCAAGTTGCTGCCGCCGGGCCAGCCCGTCTCGATCATCGGCGACACGGTCACCTGGACGCTGGTGCGCAACTCGGGGGCCGCCTTCTCGATGGCCACCGGCTACACCTGGGTGCTGACGCTGATCGCCACCGGCGTGGTGGGCGGCATCTTCTGGATGGGACGGCGGCTGGTGTCGCCGTGGTGGGCTGTCGGGCTGGGCATGATCCTGGGCGGCGCGATGGGCAACCTCGTCGACCGCTTCTTCCGGGCCCCCGGCCCGCTGCGGGGCCACGTCGTCGACTTCCTGTCGGTCGGCTGGTGGCCGGTGTTCAATGTCGCCGACCCGGCGGTGGTCGGCGGGGCCATCTTGCTGGTCGCGCTGTCGATCTTCGGCTTCGACTTCGACACCGTGGGCCGGCGCAAACCCGGCGACGGGGCAGCCGACGACAGCGCGGCCGACGATCACAAGGCCGACCAGAACAAATGAGTGCCCGCTCGATGCCCGTGCCGGAGGGCTTGGCGGGGATGCGCGTCGACGCGGGGCTGGCCCGTCTGCTCGGGTTGTCGCGCAGCGCCGTCGCCGCCATCGCCGAGGGTGGCGGCGTCGAGTTGGACGGGGTGCAGGCCGGCAAGTCCGACCGGCTGACCTCGGGCGCCTGGCTGCAGGTGCGCCTGCCCGAGGCGCCCGCGGCGCCGGAGAACACGCCGGTCGACATCGAGGGCATGACCATCCTGTACTCCGACGACGACATCGTCGTCGTCGACAAGCCGGCCGCGGTGGCGGCGCACGCCTCGGTCGGTTGGACCGGCCCCACGGTCCTGGGCGGGCTGGCCGCCGCGGGCTACCGCATCACCACCTCGGGCGTGCACGAGCGGCAGGGCATCGTGCATCGCCTGGACGTCGGCACCTCCGGGGTGATGGTGGTCGCCCTTTCCGAACGCGCCTACACCGTGCTCAAGCGGGCGTTCAAGCAGCGCACCGTGGACAAGCGCTACCACGCCCTGGTGCAGGGCCATCCCGACCCGTCCAGCGGGACGATCGACGCGCCGATCGGCCGGCACCGGGGCGGCGAGTGGAAGTTCGCGGTCACCTCCGACGGCCGCCACAGCCTCACGCATTACGACACCGTGGAGGCCTTCGTCGCCGCCAGCCTGCTCGACGTGCACCTGGAAACCGGTCGCACGCACCAGATCCGGGTGCACTTCGCGGCCCTGCATCACCCGTGTTGCGGCGACCTCGTCTACGGGGCCGACCCGAAACTGGCGAAAAGGCTTGGCCTGCAACGGCAATGGCTGCACGCGCGGTCGCTGTCGTTCGCCCACCCCGCCGACGGCCGGCGGGTCGAGTTCGTCAGCCCGTACCCGGACGACCTGCGCCACGCGTTGGACGTCCTGCGCGACGAGGGCTGATCAGGCCGGCGTGCGCGCCTCCACCAGCAGCCGCGTCGAGTGGGCGACGAACGATCCCTGCGCCGTGATGCGCTCGTGCAGTTCGGCGAGCCGGTCCCGGTAGCGGTGCACCGTGAAGTCGGGCACCGTCCAGATCACCTTGCGCAGGAAGTACACGACGGCGCCGACGTCGAAGAACTCCGCCCGCATCCGCTCCATGCGCAGGTCGACGACTTCCAGCCCGGCGGCCTCGGCCTGCGCGCGCACGGCCTCGGGGCGAAACTCGGCCCACCGTTGCGGCTGGGGCCCGATGAAGAACTCGACCAGTTCACCCATGGTGGCCGGGCCGATGTGCTGGGCGAAGTAGGTGCCGCCCGGCCGCAGGACCCGGCGGATCTCCGACCACCACACCGAGACCGGGTGGCGGGTGGTGACCAGGTCGAACGCCTCGTCGGCGAACGGCAACGGCGGCTCGTCGCGGATCGCGACCACCAGCACGCCGAGCGGGTGCAGGCGCCGCGTGGCCAGCGCCGCATTGGGGGGCCACGTCTCGATGGCCGCCATGGTCGGCGGGAACGGCGCCGCGCCGGCAAGCACCTCGCCACCGCCGGTGTGGATGTCCAGGGCGGCCGACGCCGTCGCCAACCGCTGCCGCAGCAACCTCTGGTAACCCCACGACGGGCGTTGTTCGGTCGCGCGGCCGTCGAGCCACGCGAAATCCCAACCGTCGACAGGAGCGGCGGCGGCTTCGGCGATCAGCTCCTCGAAAGTGCGCGGCATCCCAGCATTGTCGGACAGCGATCAGACCTGATGCGTACCGGCCTTCCCGTTGACCAGCGCGAGGGTGCTCCAGATCTGCGTGGTGCCGTGGGAGTAGATCTCGACGATGTTGCCGAACGGGTCCTCGCAGTAGCAGACGTAGAAACCGATCCCCGGCGCGAATTCCCACACGGCGCTGCGCTGCTTGCCGCCGCTGTCGACGATGCGCCGCGCCAGACCTTCGACGTCGGGGTCGATGACGCAGAAGTGGAACGTACCGGTCCTGTGCAAGTAGAACTGCGTGTTCTCGTCCGCGCTTCGCTGCGTGGGTTGGGGATCGGAGAACTCGAACAGTTCCAGGCCGACGCCGTTGCCGGCGTCCATCATCGCGATCCGGCCCGAGACCACGTGCGGTCCCAGCATGTCCGCGACCAACCGGCCGAAGTAGCCGTCACCGGCGGTGTACTCCTGGGGTTCGTGCAGCAGCGCGAAGCCCAGCACGCGCTGGTACCACTCGACGGCCGCATCGGCGTCGGTGACGGTCACACCGACGTGAGTGATGGTGCGGGGCTGCACATTTGGGCTGGCTGCGGTCATTGTTGAGTCTCCTTCGTCGGGGCCTTGCCAGCCTCAGTGCAGCACGGCGTAACTGCCGGTCGGACAGGTTCGCCCGAACTCGTCACCGATGCGCGCGCATTGAGTCATCGGGCGGCCCCGCGGGCTTCCGGCCGGGGCGCGTAGTCACGGGGGGTGGCCCCGAATCGCGTCCGGAACTCCTTGATGAAATGTGAGGCGCTGACGTAGCCGACGCGCTGGGCGACGTCGGACACGCTCAGCCGCCGATCCAGCACCAGCTCGCGCGCCCGGTTCAACCGAACATCCTTGACGTATTGATAGGGCGAAGACCCCGTCACCTCGCGGAACGCCCGGGTGAACGCCGAGGGGCTCAGGCCCACCTGCGCCGCCAGGGTCGCGACGGTGAGCGGTTCGGCCGAATGCGCGTCGATGTACGTCAGGGCGGCGCCGATCGGATTGCCGGCCGCCTGCTGGGCGGCGAAGTGCAGCAGCCGGGCGAACTGCTCGCGTTGCAGCACCCGGTAGACGAGTTCGCGCACGTACAGCGGCGCCAGCACGCGCCGGTCGACGTCGCTCGACAGCGACCGCAGGAAGCGCAGGACCGAGCCGAGCACCTCGTGGTCGAGCGCGGAGACGACGCACGCCGGGGCCTGCGCCGGCACCGCCGCGGCACCGCGCCGCCGGCCCGGCATCTCATCGGAGAGCGCACGCACGGTGCCGGGGTCCACCTCCAGCACCATGCACACGCAGGGCCGGCTCGGTGAGGCCTCGAGCACCTCGCTCTGAAAGTGCAGGTCGCCGTTGATGACCAGGTAGCTGAACTGGTCGTAGACGTGGCGCCGGCCCCTCTCGATCACCGCTTTGCGGCCTTGCGCGACGAGGCCCAGCGAGAGTCCCTGGATCTCCTGCCACTCGGGTTCGGTGGGGTCGGTGAAACGGTAGATCGTCAGGCCCGGCCACAGCCCGACGTTGGCACCCGTCCGCGGTGCGCGGGCCGTCAGCTCGGCGACGAGGTCGGCGGAGCTGACATGGTGCTCGATGTGTGCGGTGGCGGTCAGGTCGTCACCTCCTCGAGCAGCAACACGCCGCGCCTAAAAGGTATCGAACCGGCGGGTCGTGTGCTGGGCAACCGGTGCGCCGGCCGCGGTGAAATCGGCAAACATCGAGCAGGAATCTTGTACCGCGGTCGTCGACGATCGGGTTGGCTGTGGTGACACCGGGACCGGGACCGGCGCCGGCGATGACGACGACAAGAGGAGGGGCCATGCCGATGCGGGCAGCGCGCATGCACGGGTACAACCAGCCGTTGGAGATCGACGAGGTCCCGGTTCCCGATGTCGGGCGCCACCAGGTGCTGATCAAGGTGGCGGCAACGGGCATGTGCCGCAGCGACTATCAGTTGTTGGACGGCTATTTCCGGGACGGCCTGCCGGTCGAGTTTCCCTTCATTCCCGGGCACGAGGTGGCGGGCACCATCGCCGCGGTGGGTGCCGACGTGCCCGCGGCGGCCGGCATCGCCGAGGGCGACCTCGTGGTGGTCGACCCGAACTGGGGGGACGGCACCTGCCGGCAATGCCACGAAGGAAATCAGCAACTGTGCGCCAACGGGCAGCTCGTCGGCTTCGGACCCAACGGGGGCTTCGCCGAATACATGGTCGCGCCGTTCGACCACGTGATCTCCATTGCCGATCAGCAAAATCCGCAACCCGAGTACCTGGCGCCGCTGACCGATGCGGGGCTCACGCCGTATCGCGGCATGAAGAAGCTGCGTGACGCGGGCAAGCTCGGCGCCGGCCGGACGGTGGTGGTCAACGGCATCGGCGGCCTGGGCGGTTACGCGGTGCAGTACGCGCGGCTGCTCGGTGGCGGCGCGACGGTGCTCGGATTCGCGCGCAGCGACGAAAAGCTGGCCATGGCAAGGGAACACGGCGCCCACCACACGGTGAACGTCCGGGACAAGTCCGCCGAGGACGTCCAAAACGAGCTCGAGGACCTGACCGGCCGGCGCACCGTCGACGCTGTCCTGGACTGCGCCGGGTCCGCGGAATCGCTGGGCCTGGCCGCCGCGATTCTGCATACCGCGGGGGCGCTCTCGCAGGTCGGTCTCATGGGCCAGCAGGTGCAGTTGCCGATATTTCCTTTTGTGAGCGGTGAGAAGTCCTACTTCGGCTCGTTCTGGGGCAACTACAACGACCTCAGGGAGGTGCTCGCCCTGGCCGGCGAAGGGCTGATCAAGCATCACGTGGTGCCCGTGAAACTCGACGACATCAACGACAACCTGGAGGCGTTGGGCCGGGGCGACATCGTCGGCCGGGCGGTCGTCGTGTTCGACTGACCGGGACGAATCAGCTTGTGTGGCAGACGAATTCGGCGCCACCCAGGTGCAGCGTCACCTCGCCCTGATGTTCCCAGTATTCCGCGCCCTGGCGGCCGTAGCGCGCGCCGCTGCCCGAGGGCTGCTGAAAGAGGATCTGCTGGTTGCCTTTCCAATTCAGCACCGCCGTCGGCGGGTCGAACTGGTTGTAGAACTGGGCGGTCAGCGGACCGTCTTCGGCGGGACATCGGTAGGACACGACCGGGGGCTGCGTCGTGGCGGGGTCGGCGACGGCCAGCTGCACCAGTCGCGTGCGGTACGCCTCGAGAACGCAGCTGCGCAGGTCGGTGTTCTGGGGACAGGCGTCGCGCGCGGCCGCCCAGCTGGCCTGCGCGGCGCCCAGCGCCGCCTGGTCCGCGCCCGGGCGGGCGAGCGCCTGTTGGTAGGCGGTCTGCAGGCGCCGGTCCAGGTCGCCGAGTTGCTGGTCGTTGCAGACCAGCCGCTGCGCGTCGGACGCCGGTTTAGCGCAGTCCAGGGCCGCCGGGCGGGCGGCCGACGGCGACGGCGATGCGGGCGGCGGTGTCGTGCTCCCGGGCGCGGGCTGGTCGGCCTTGGCGCCGCAGGCGCTGGCCACCAGGACCACGGCGAGGGCGGCGAGCAGTCTCATAGGTGCTTGGGTACCGCGTCTCGGGCCGCCCGCGCGCGCGACACGCCGACGCCCGCCCGCGGGACGGAAGCGCTCAGACCGACGACTTGGCGTCGCCCGTGGCGATCTCCGGCGCCAGCGGCGCGATGGCGCCGATGATGTCGGTCACCGTCTCCGGGGGCACGCCCGCAGCGGTCAGCGCGTCCGACAGGTGGCGGGCCACCAGGCCGAAGTGGTGCATGGTGATGCCGCGTCCCTGATGCACCTGCTTCATCGGGGCGCCGGTGTAGGGCTCCGGGCCGCCGAGCGCGGCGGCGAAGAACTCCACCTGCTTGCCCTTGAGGCGGTTCATGTTCGTCCCGGTGAAGAAGCCGGACAGTTGATCGTCGGTCAGCACGCGATCGTAAAAGTCCTCGACCACGACCTCCAGTGCCTCGTGACCGCCGATCCGGTCGTAGACGGTGCTGACCGGTTCGGGCTTGTGGAAGCGCGCCAGAATTTTCATAACCACGATTGGAGCATTTCGCCGTTGCCCGACCGTTAGTGTGCGATCACGCGCGGATTGCCCTGTGTAACAAGCGGATTGCCCGATGCTGGCGCCGGCCCCGACCGGGCCGTGAGGTGGTGGGGCCCGGCACTTGGCGGCAATCCGCGCCGCGCCGGTCCGTTGATGTCCTAGGTTGGCGTAATGACGCACGTCACATCACTCGCACAGCCCCACAAGGCGGTGGCGGTCAACGGGCAGGCCAGCTGCGGTCGGGGGGCCGACATCATCAGGAGGGAATGCCGATGAACCTTGGTGACCTCACGAACTTGGTGGAGAACTCCATCGGGAGCCTCGTGGAGAAGCCGCTGGCGGCGGTGTCGCACCTCGTGAACACCCCGAACTCGGCGGGGCGCTACCGGCCGTTCTACCTGCGCAACCTGCTGGACGCGGTGCAGGGCCGCTCGCTCGAGGACGCGGTCGACGGCAAGGTGGCCCTGATCACGGGCGGGTCGTCGGGCATCGGCGAGGCGGCCGCCAAGAGGATCGCCGACGCCGGCGGCGCGGTGGTGCTGGTCGCCCGCACCAAGGAGAACCTCGAGAAGGTCGCCGACGAGATCCGCGGCAACGGCGGGATCGCGCACTACTACCCGTGCGACCTGACCGACATGGACGCCATCGCCGACATGGCCGACCGGGTGCTCAGCGACCTCGGCGGTGTCGACATCCTGATCAACAACGCCGGCCGGTCGATCCGGCGGTCGCTGGAACTGTCCTACGAGCGCATCCACGACTACCAGCGGACCATGCAGCTCAACTACCTGGGCGCGGTCCAGCTGATCCTCAAGTTCATCCCCGGGATGCGCGAGCGCGGCTGCGGGCACGTCATCAACGTCTCCTCGGTCGGGGTGCAGACGCGGGCACCGCGATTCGGCGCCTACATCGCCAGCAAGGCGGCGCTGGACAGCCTGTGCGACGCGCTGCAGGCCGAGACCGTCAACGACGACGTCCGCTTCACCACCGTGCACATGGCGCTGGTTCGCACGCCGATGATCAGCCCGACCACCCTCTACGACAAGTTTCCGGCCCTGACCCCGGAGCAGGCGGCCGGCGTGATCGCGGACGCGATCGTGCACCGGCCACGCCGCGCCAGCTCGCCGTTCGGGCAGTTCGCGGCGGTAGCCGACGCGGTCAATCCGGCGGTGATGGACCGCGTGCGCAACCGCGCGTTCGCCATGTTCGGTGATTCCGACGCGGCGAAGGGCGGTGAATCGCCTTCGGAGGCAGAACGTTTCGATCGACGCAGCGAGGCGTTTGTGCGGGCGACCCGCGGGATACATTGGTGAGACGATGAGCCTGCCGAAGCCTGACATCCAGTCCACCGTCGTCATCACCGGCGCCTCCTCCGGCATCGGCGCAGAGCTGGCGCGTGGGCTTGCGCGCCGCGGGTTCCCGCTGCTGCTGGTCGCGCGCCGCCGCGAGCGCCTGGACGAGCTCGCCAACGAGGTGGGCAAGGAGTTTTCCGTCGCCGTCGAGGTGCTGCCGCTGGACCTCAGCGACGCCAAGGGCCGCGCCAAGCTGATCAACCGGCTGCGGGGCGAGCCGATCGCCGGCCTGTGCAACAGCGCCGGGTTCGGCACCAGCGGCGTGTTCCACGAGTTGCCGGTCGAGCGGGAGAGCGAGGAGGTCACGCTCAACGCCCTGGTGCTGATGGAGCTGACCCACGCGGCCCTGCCCGGCATGGTGAAGCGCGGGGCGGGCGCGGTGATGAACATCGCCTCGATCGCGGGGTTCCAGCCGGTGCCCTACATGGCGGTGTACTCGGCGACAAAGGCCTTCGTGCAGACGTTCTCCGAGGCGGTCCACGAGGAGTTGCACGGCACCGGGGTGTCGGTCACGTGCCTGTGCCCGGGGCCGGTGCCCACCGAGTGGGCCGAGATCGCCAACGCCGAGCGGTTCAGCATCCCTATGGCGCAGGTGTCGCCGCGGGAGGTGGCCGAGGCGGCGATCAGCGGGATGCTCTCCGGGCGGCGCACCGTCGTGCCCGGTGTCGTCCCCAAGGTCGTCAGCACCGGCGGCCGGTTCGTTCCGCGCAGCCTGCTGCTGCCGGGGATCCGGATCGGCAACCGGTTCCGCGGCGGCCCCAGCCGCTAGCAGACGCCCGACGCCTCGGGGGCCGCACGGGCGCCCCGCGCGGCGCGTTACGCTCGCCCGATGGCCGCCGTTGACGTGACCGCCGAGGTGCCGATGAGCCCGCGGGACGCGTGGGAGCGCGTGTCGGACCTCGCGCACCTGGGGGACTGGCTCGTCGTGCACGAGGGGTGGCGCAGCGAGCTGCCCGACGAGATCACCGAGGGCACCGAGGTGGTGGGCGTCGCGCGTGCCAAGGGGTTCCGCAACCGGGTGGTCTGGACCGTGACGACGTGGGACCCGCCGCACGAGGTGGTGCTCGCGGGTGCGGGCAAGGGCGGCGCGAAGTACGCGGTGGCGCTCACCGTGGCCGCGGCGGCCGGGGGTTCCCGCCTCGGCCTGCGCCTCGAGCTGGGCGGACGCCCGCTGTTCGGGCCGGTCGGCGCGGCCGCGGCGCGCGCCGTCAAGGGCGACGTTCAGAAGTCGCTGACCCGGTTCGTCGAGCTGTACGGCTAGTCCCCCCCCCGTGGCGATCGCAAGCGCGGCGGAGCCGGGCGCGGCGGGTCGCCACTGGCATCCGGGCGATCGCAAGCGCGGCGGAGCCGGGCGCGGCGGGTCGCCCACTGACCTCCGGGCGATCGCAAGCGCGGCGGAGCCGGGCGCCGCGGGTCGCCACTGGCATCCGCGCGAACTCGGCGAGACACACTTGCGCGACACGCCCAAAAAGCGTCGGTGCGCGGTCATAGACTGGCGTCCCTATGACCGAGTCGTTGCCTCCTGACGCGAGCGTTCGTCGCGAGTCGTCGTTCGTGCATCTGCACAACCACACCGAGTACTCGATGCTCGACGGCGCTGCGAAAATCGCCCCGATGTTCGCCGAGGCGGCGCGCCTGGGAATGCCCGCGATCGGCATGACCGACCACGGAAACATGTTCGGCGCCAGCGAGTTCTACAACGGTGCCGTCAAGGCCGGCATCAAACCGATCATCGGGGTCGAGGCCTACATCGCGCCCGGCTCGCGGTTCGACACCCGCCGCATCACCTGGGGCGACCCCAGCCAGAAGAGCGACGACGTGTCGGCCAGCGGCGCCTACACCCACCTGACCATGGTGGCCGAGAACGCCACCGGGCTGCGCAACCTGTTCAAGCTGACCTCGCTGGCCTCGTTCGAGGGGCAGCTGGGCAAGTGGGCGCGCATGGACGCCGAGCTCATCGCCGAACATGCCGAGGGCATCATCGCCACCACCGGCTGCCCGTCGGGCGAGGTGCAGACCCGGCTGCGGCTGGGCCACACCCGCGAGGCGCTGGAGTCCGCCGCCAAGTGGCGCGAGATCTTCGGGCCCGACAACTTCTTCCTCGAGCTGATGGACCACGGCCTGTCCATCGAGCAGCGCGTCCGCGAGGGGCTGCTGGAGGTCGGCCGCAAGCTGGGCATCCCGCCGCTGGCCACCAACGACTGCCACTACGTGACCCGCGACGCCGCGCACAACCACGAGGCGCTGCTGTGCGTGCAGACCGGCAAGACGCTGTCGGATCCCACCCGCTTCAAGTTCGACGGCGACGGCTACTACCTGAAGTCGGCGGCCGAGATGCGCCAGCTGTGGGACAGCCAGGTGCCCGGCGCCTGCGATTCCACGCTGTTGATCGCCGAGCGCGTGCAGCCCTACGACGACGTGTGGGCGCCGCGGGACCGGATGCCGATCTTCCCGGTTCCCGAGGGGCACGACCAGGCGAGCTGGCTGCACCACGAGGTGATGGCCGGGCTGCGGCGGCGGTTCGGATCGGGCGTCGGCCAGGACTACATCGACCGGGCCGAATACGAGATCAAGGTCATCTGCGACAAGGGTTTCCCGTCCTACTTCCTGATCGTCGCGGACCTCATCAACCACGCGCGCTCGGTCGACATCCGGGTGGGGCCGGGGCGTGGCTCGGCCGCCGGCTCGCTGGTGGCCTACGCGCTGGGCATCACCAACATCGACCCCATCCCGCACGGCCTGCTGTTCGAGCGCTTCCTCAACCCCGAGCGCCCGTCCGCGCCCGACATCGACATCGACTTCGACGACCGTCGGCGCGGCGAGATGGTGCGCTACGCCGCCGACAAGTGGGGCTCCGACCGGGTCGCCCAGGTCATCACCTTCGGCACCATCAAAACCAAAGCGGCGCTGAAGGATTCGGCGCGCATCCACTACGGCCAGCCCGGTTTCGCCATCGCCGACCGGATCACCAAGGCGTTGCCGCCGCCGATCATGGCCAAGGACATCCCGCTGTCGGGCATCACCGACCCGAACCACGAGCGGTACAAGGAAGCCGCCGAGGTCCGCGGGCTCATCGAGACCGACCCCGACGTGCGCACCATCTACCAGACCGCCCGCGGCCTGGAGGGCCTGATCCGCAACGCCGGCGTGCACGCCTGCGCGGTGATCATGAGCAGCGAGCCGCTGACCGAGGCGATCCCGCTGTGGAAGCGACCGCAGGACGGCGCCATCATCACCGGCTGGGACTACCCGTCGTGTGAGGCCATCGGCCTGCTGAAGATGGACTTCCTGGGCCTGCGCAACCTGACGATCATCGGCGACGCGCTGGATAACATCAAGGCCAACCGGGGCATCGACCTCGACCTGGAGTCGGTGCCGCTCGACGACAAGGCGACCTACGAGCTGCTCGGCCGCGGCGACACCCTCGGGGTGTTCCAGCTCGACGGCGGCCCGATGCGCGACCTGCTGCGCCGCATGCAGCCCACCGAGTTCAACGACATCGTCGCCGTCCTGGCGCTGTACCGGCCCGGCCCGATGGGCATGAACGCCCACAACGACTACGCCGACCGCAAGAACAACCGGCAGGCGGTCCGGCCGATCCACCCCGAACTCGAGGAGCCGCTGCGCGAGATCCTCGCCGAAACCTACGGCCTGATCGTCTACCAAGAGCAGATCATGTTCATCGCCCAGAAGGTCGCCTCCTACACGATGGGCAAGGCCGACGCGCTGCGCAAGGCGATGGGCAAGAAGAAGCTCGAGGTGCTCGAGGCGGAGTACAAGGGCTTCTACGAGGGCATGACCACCAACGGCTTCTCCGAGAAAGCGGTGAAGGCGTTGTGGGACACCATCCTTCCGTTCGCCGGATACGCGTTCAACAAGTCGCACGCCGCCGGCTACGGCCTGGTGTCCTACTGGACGGCCTACCTCAAGGCCAACTATCCGGCCGAGTACATGGCGGGCCTGCTCACCTCGGTCGGCGACGACAAGGACAAGGCCGCGGTGTATCTGGCCGACTGCCGCAAGCTCGGGATCACGGTGCTGCCGCCCGACGTCAACGAGTCGTTGGTGAACTTCGCCTCGGTGGGCCAAGACATCCGCTTCGGCCTGGGCGCCGTGCGCAACGTCGGCGCCAACGTCGTCGGCTCGTTGATCGCCACCCGCAACGACAAGGGCAAGTTCACCGACTTCTCCGACTACCTGAACAAGATCCACATCTCGGCGTGCAACAAGAAGGTCACCGAGTCGCTGATCAAGGCGGGCGCGTTCGACTCGCTGGGCCACGCCCGCAAGGGCCTGTTTTTGGTCCACACCGACGCGGTCGATTCGGTGCTGGGCACCAAAAAAGCCGAGGCGATGGGGCAGTTCGACCTGTTCGGCGGCGGCAGCGACGGCAGCGTCACCGACTCTGTGTTCACCATCAAGGTCCCCGACGACGAGTGGGAAGACAAGCACAAGCTCGCCCTGGAACGGGAGATGTTGGGGCTCTACGTGTCCGGGCACCCGCTCAACGGGGTCGCGCACCTGCTGGCCGCGCAGACCGACACCCAGATCCCGGCGATCCTCGACGGCGACGTCGCCAACGAGACGCAGGTGCGGGTCGGCGGCATCCTCGCGTCGGTCAACCGCCGGGTCAACAAGAACGGAATGCCCTGGGCTTCAGCCCAATTGGAAGACCTCACCGGTGGCATCGAGGTGATGTTCTTTCCGCACGCGTACTCCAGTTACGGCGCCGACATCGCCGACGACGCGGTGGTGCTGATCAACGCCAAGGTGGCCATCCGTGATGACCGCATCGCGCTGATCGCCAACGAGCTTGTGGTACCCGACTTTTCCAGCGCGCAGGTGAACCGGCCGCTCGCCGTCAGCCTGCCCACCCGGCAGTGCACCCACGACAAGGTCAGCGCGCTCAAGCAGGTGTTGGCCCGCCACCCCGGCACGGCGCAGGTGCACCTGCGGCTGATCAGCAGCGAGCGGATCACCACGCTGGAGCTGGACGCGTCGCTGCGGGTGACCCCGTCGCCGGCCCTGATGGGTGACCTCAAGGCGCTGCTCGGCCCCGGCTGCCTGGGCGGCTAACCGTCCGTCGGGCGTGGCCCGTTTCGCGAACGTGACGCCAGCCGCACACCCGCGCCTCGCGCGCCTCGCGTCGCCACTCGCGCGAGCGTGAAGGTAATTGCACACTCGCGCCCGAACGTGAAGTTGGTTTCACGGTCGTGCGGTCGCAGGCGACCGCACGCGCGTCGGCAGCGCGCAGGAAATCACCCGATGTGTTCCCCCGCCCCCCGCCCGGACGTAGGCTCACGAAGTCGATGCTGATCGGAGGAGGACGGGAATGACGACCGACGGGCGTCCGGCCACCTTGTGCGAGGCGTTCGCGCGCACCGCGGCGATCGATCCGGACGCCATCGCCCTGCGGGAGCCGGGCGACACCCGGTCGCTGACGTGGCGCGAACTCGCCGAGCAGGTGCGCCGCGCCGCCGCCGGGCTGGCGGGGCTCGGGGTCGGCCGTGGCGACACGGTCTCGCTGATGATGGCCAACCGAATCGAGTTCTACCCCTTCGAGATCGGCGCCCAACACCTCGGCGCGACATCGTTCTCGGTGTACAACACGCTGCCCGCCGAACAGCTGCGCTACCTGTTCGACAACGCCGGCACCCGCGTGGTCGTCTGCGAGGCACAGTACGTTGACCGCATCCAGGCGAGCGGCGCGCCCATCGAGCACATCGTCTGCATCGACGGGGCGCCGCCCGGCACGCTGACCGTCGAGCAGTTGCACGCCGCCGCGCACGCCGACTTCGACTTCGACGCGACCTGGCACGCGGTGCGGCCCGAGGACGTCGTCACCCTCATCTACACCTCCGGAACCACCGGAAACCCCAAGGGCGTGGAGATGACTCACGCCAACCTGCTGTTCGAGGCCTACGCCCTGCACGCGGTCCTGCCGTCACGATTCGGTGACCGGGTCACGTCCTACCTCCCGTCGGCGCACATCGCCGACCGGGCGATGGGGCTCTACGGGCTCGAGGTGTTCGGCGTCCAGGTCACGGCGGTCTCCGACCCGCGCGCCATCGTGACCGCGCTGCCCGACGTGCGCCCCACGGTGTGGGGCGCGGTGCCGCGGGTGTGGGAGAAGCTCAAGGCCGCAATCGAATTCACCATCGACGCCGAAAGCGACGCGACCAAGCGGCAGGCGCTGCGGTGGGCGATGTCGGTGGCCGCCAAGCGTGCCGCCGCGCTGGTCGCCGGCGACGCGATGTCCGACCAGCTGGCCGCCGAATGGGCCACGGCCGACGAATCGGTGCTCGCCGCGCTGCGTGAGCGCCTGGGCTTCGGCGAGCTGCGCTGGGCGGTCTCCGGCGCGGCCCCGATCCCGCGGGAAACGCTGGCCTTCTTCGCCGGCCTCGGCATCCCGATCACCGAGGTGTGGGGGATGTCGGAGCTGAGCTGCGTCGCCGCCGTGAGCCGCCCGGACGACGCCCGGCTGGGCTCCGTCGGCAAGCTGCTGCCCGGCTTGGAGGGCCGCATCGCCGAGGACGGCGAATACCTGGTGCGCGGTCCGCTGGTGATGCGGGGCTACCGCAAGGAACCGGCCAAGACCGCGGCGGCGATCGACGCCGACGGCTGGTTGCACACGGGCGACATCCTGGAAGTCGACGATCAGGGCTACCTGCGGGTGGTCGACCGGAAGAAGGAATTGATCATCAACGCGGCGGGAAAGAACATGTCGCCGGCCAATATCGAGAACGCCATCCTGGCGGCCTGCCCGATGATCGGCGTGGTCATCGCGATCGGTGACGGGCGGCCCTACAACACCGCGCTGATGGTGTTCGACGCCGACTCGGTGGGCCCGTACGCGGCCCAGCACGGCCTGGCCGACGCCTCGCCCGCCGCGCTGGCGGCCGACGCGGAGGTGTTGGCCGCCGTCGCCGCCGGGGTGGCCGCGGGCAACGCCAAGCTGTCGCGGGTCGAGCAGGTCAAGCGATTCCGGATCCTGCCGACGCTATGGGAACCCGGCGGGGACGAGATCACCCTGACGATGAAGCTCAAGCGGCGGCCGATTGCGGCGAAGTACGCCGCGCAGATCGAGGAACTCTACGCACCGGAGTTGCACCCGGACGTCCACGAGCCCGCCCGCGCCACCGCGGTGCAGCCGGCATGAGCGGGGGACCGGCGTCGACCGCCCGCGAGATCGGTCGGGTCGGCGTGCGAAAGCTGCTGCAGCGCACCGGGATCACTCACGAGGCGGTGACACCGCTGTCGACCGATCCCGACGAGGTCGCCCAGCTGCTGGGGGCGCCCTGGTACGACGAACGGCTGGCCAAGCTCGCCGACGAGCTGGACCGCGACCCGGCCAGCGTGCGCGCCGAGGCGGCGTGTTACCTGCGCGAGATGGCGGCCTCGCTCGACGAGTCGGCGGTGGCGGCCTGGCGCGGGTTCAGCCGCTGGCTGATGCGCGCCTACGACGTGCTGGTCGACGAGGATCAGATCGCCCAGCTGCGCAAGCTCGACCGCAAAGCCACTCTGGCATTTGCCTTTTCGCACCGTTCCTACCTCGACGGCTTGCTGCTGCCCGAGGTGATCGTGGCCAACAGGCTGTCGCCGGCCCTGACGTTCGGCGGGGCGAACCTGAACTTCTTTCCGATGGGTGTCTGGGCCAAACGCACCGGCGCCATCTTCATCCGTCGCCAGACCAAAGACATTCCCGTGTACCGCTTTGTGTTGCGCGCCTACGCCGCGCAACTGGTGCAGAGCCACGCCAACCTCACCTGGTCCATCGAGGGTGGCCGGACCCGGACCGGCAAGTTGCGGCCGCCGGTGTTCGGCATCTTGCGCTACATCACCGACGCGGTCGACGAAATCGACGGCCCGGAAGTGTATTTGGTGCCGACGTCCATCGTCTACGACCAGCTGCACGAGGTAGAAGCCATGACCACCGAGGCCTATGGCGCGGTCAAGCGGCCCGAGGACCTCCGCTTCCTGATCCGCCTGGCGCGTCAGCAGGGTGAGCGGTTGGGCCGCGCCTACCTGGACTTCGGCGAGCCGCTGCCGCTGCGGCAGCGCCTCGAGGAGTTGCGTGCGGAGGATTCCGGCACCGGGACCGAGATCGAGCGCATCGCGCTCGACGTCGAGCACCGGATCAACCGCGCCACCGCGGTCACCCCGACCGCGGTGGTCAGCCTCGCCTTGCTGGGCGCGGACAGGTCGCTGTCCATCAGCGAGGTGCTGGCCACCGTGCGACCGCTGGCGAGCTACATCGCGGCGCGCAACTGGATGGTGGCCGGCGCCGCGGACCTGACCAACCGGTCCACCATCCGCTGGACCCTGCACCAATTGGTGGCCTCGGGCGTCGTGCACGTCTACGACGCCGGCACCGAGGCGGTCTGGGGCATCGGCACCGATCAGCACCTGGTGGCGGCGTTCTACCGCAACACCGCCATCCACATTTTGGTCGATCGCGCCATTGCCGAGACGGCGTTGCTGGCGGCGGCGGAACACGCGGACTCGCCCGACGGCGACGTCTTGCCGGCCACGGTGCGCGACGAGGCGCTGCGCCTGCGCGAGCTGCTGAAATTCGAGTTCTTGTTCTCGGCCCGCGCGCAGTTCGAGAAGGACCTGGCCGACGAGGTTCGACTCATCGGTCCGGTGGAGGACACCACCAAGGCCGCCAGCGCTTCTTACGTGGTGGGGTTGCTGGAGCAGGCGGACCTGCTGCTGGCGCACCTGGTGTTGCGCCCGTTCCTGGACGCCTACCACATCGTGGCCGCGCGGTTGGCCGCCTACGAGGACGAGTCGTTCGACGAGGACGCGTTCCTGGCCGAGTGCCTGCAGGTGGGCAAGCAGTGGGAATTGCAGCGCCGCATCGCCAGCGCCGAGTCGCGCTCGATGGAACTGTTCAAGACGGCGTTGCGGCTGGCCCGCCATCGCGAGCTGGTGGACGGCGGCGGCCCTGAGCTGGCGGCACGCCGACGCGCGTTCGCCGACGAGATCGCCCTCGCCATCCGGCGGGTCAACGCCATCGCGGAACTGGCCAGAGCCCGGTAGCCGGCGCGCGAATAAAAACCGGTCCCGCCCTGTCAGACAGGGCATGGTCCCGGACGCGCGTCGCCAGCCCAGGGGTGGCGGCTAGCGGTGCTCACCAACCCATGGACCGTCAACACACGCGCCGTCGTCCCCGGATCGGTCGGTGCGGCTCTTTGCGGAGGACTGGGTATGTTCAGTGCGATCGTCCCCTACGCAGCGGCGACCGCCATCCAACTCGCGCTGGCGATCATCCCGTTCGTGGGCATCCGATTCGGCGCGGCCGCAGGGTTTTTCGCTGGGACAGCGGGTTACGCCGTTCTCGATCGGCTCGACGGGGTCGCCCTGTTCGGCAGCTGGAACTGGTGCTTGGCCAACGGGTTCATCGGCCTGCTCGCGGGCGTGCTGAGTTACTACCTCATCGATCCCGACGGCCCGTCCTCCGGCAGGGTTGCGCGCGTCGCGGCGATCGCGACCGTCTCCGAACTGCTCGGCCTGACGTTCACCGCGACGGACGTCCTGATGGGCACGACATTCTCCTACTGGCTGGCCATCGCGTACGTGCCCACCGCCCTCACCACGGCGGCCGCCGTGCTCCTGCTGGTGCCGGTGCTCGACCAGGTGTGGCAAAGCCGCGCCGAACCACCGTCGCATCCATGAGCGCGGGGGGATGGCGATGACCCTGCCCGCGCTGGTGCTGGTGCACGGCGGTTTTCACGCCGCCGACTGCTGGAACCTGACCGTCCAAGCGCTCCACCGGCTCGCCCCCGACTTGCCGGTATTGGCCGTGGACCTACCGGGACGCCGCTCGAAGCCGGCGGATCTGCGCGCCCTGACGATCGACGATTGGGTGGAATCCGTTGTCGCCGAGATCAAGACCGCCGGGCTCGACGACGTCGTGATCGTCGGTCACTCGATGGCCGGCCTGACGGTGCCCGGCGTGGTCAACAGGATGGGTGCGGGCCGGGTCCGGGAGATGGTCCTCGCCGCGGCCTGCGTGCCGCCGCACGGCGCCGCGATGGTCGACGTGTTGAGCCGGCCCCTGGCGGCGATCGCCCGCCACAACGCGAAAAAGGGTGGGCCGCAGACCTTTCCCGGGTTCGCCGTGAAACACCTGTACCTCAACGGCGTGCCGAAGGAGCGGCGTGAGTTCATGAAAGGCCGGCTGGTCCCCGAGTCGTCGCGGGTGATGGTGGAGCAGGTGTCCCGAAAGCCGTTGCCGGACAACATCCATCGCACCTGGATCCTGACCCTGCGGGACCGGACCCACCCGGAGGGGGAGCAGCGCGCGAGCATCGACGCCCTGGGTGGTGTGCAGACGTTGGTGCGGCTGGACACCTGCCACAGCGTGATGGTGAGCGAACCGGAGCTGCTGGCGGGGATCCTCCTTGCGCGCTGCCGGCTCTACGGCTAGGTGGCAACTGATCGGCACCGTGCGGTGTGGGCGCGCTAGTGTTTGAGGCGCGTCACCGATGACGAGCGGTACCGCGGTGACCTGCCGGAAAAGCGCAAGCCACTCCCGGGTGAACGGCGCGGATCGGTCGCCGGATGCCGGTCCGCCGCCACGGCGACGTGCGGCCTACCGCGGGACCGTGACCAGGCAACTCGAGGACACGATGAGTGACACATCCGAGGGACAGACCCGTCCGCTGACGGCCTACCTCACGCACGAGATCGCGCCGCCGATCACCCCGGCGCCGGTGAATAGGACCTGGATGGCCGAGATGCGGGAGGGCTGGCCGCACCGCTGTCTGCCGATGCTCATCGCCAACCAGAGCGGCTGGGAGGTGCGCAACCCGTCCGCGTTCACCGCGACCTGGATGGGCGGCAACGACCGGACGGCCGTGACGATCGCGCCCGACAGGCGCGGCCCCGGGCAGTTCCTGCCGTCCAGCCACTTCGGGTACGGGATTTTGACCTGGCACCTGCCGATGCTGTTCCGCACGCCGCCGGGCTACAACCTGCTGGTCCGCGGACCGTCGAACTATCCGAAGGACGCGGTCTACCCGCTGGAGGGCATCGTCGAGACGGATTGGGCCACGTCCAGTTTCAGCATGAACTGGAAGTTCACCCGGGAGTACATGCCGGTGCGGTTCGAGGTCGACGAGCCGATCTGCATGATCGTGCCGCAGCGACGGGCCGAGCTCGAGGAGTTCGTCCCGGAGATGATGCCCATCGAGGCGGACGAGGACGTCCACGCCAAGCACGAGGCCTTCCTGGCGTCGCGCGGCGCGCTGGGGCGCGGCGACGGCGAGCCGGCCGCGACGGACGGCCCGTGGCAGGGCAAGTACACGCGGGGCAAGCACGCCGACGGGGAGGCGGGGTCCCCCGAACACCAGACCCGGCGCCGTCTTCGGTCCTTTACCGCGCGGCAGCCCGAGGCTCGGCCGTAGCTAGCGCCGCGACGAGCCGCGGCGGGTCGGGTAACCGGCGGGTGGACCCGGCCCACGCGATGTAGCCGTCGGGGCGCACCACGACGGTCGGGCCGCGATCCGTGCGCTGCGCCTGCACCAGCCCGGGCGCCGCGACGGGCGCGGCGCCGCGCTCGCGGACGAGCACCCAACTCCCGGTGCGCTGCAGGGTGGCCAGCCGCGCCCCGGCCAGCGGTATCTGCTCGGCGCGGGTGCCCACGAGCCCGCGCCGGCCACAGCGCAGGCCGGTGCCCGCGAAGCTGCCGGCCACCGCATCGCGCACTGTCGGTACCCGAAGGAGCCTCGGCGCCAACAGGTCTCGCATCCCGCGCGCCGGCCGTGGGTGCAGCGTGGCCGCGCGGGCGATCAGCCCGGACTGCAACAGCACGCGTTTGCCGATCGGGTGCCGTTCGTCGTGGTAGGTGTCCAGCAGGGCGTCATCGGCCCCGCCGAGCGCCGCGTCGAGCTTCCAGGCCAGGTTGGCGGCGTCCTGGATGCCGGTGTTCATGCCCTGCCCACCCATGGGGGAGTGCACGTGCGCGGCGTCACCGGCCAGGAACACCCGGCCGTGCCGGTAGTTCTCGACTTGCCGTTCGTCGCAATGGAACCGGGATTTCCAGCTGATTTCGGTCACGCCGAAGTCGGCCTCCAGGGCCCGGGCCAGGGTGTGGACGATCTCCGGGTCGTCGACGGGTTCGGTGTCGGGGACCTGGTGGCGGCGATCCCACACCATGGCCCGGTACCACGTTCCGTCCGCGGTGCCGTAGGGGGCCAGAAACCCGAGCGCGCCGTGGGCGGTGCCCACCGTCAGGCCCGCGGTCGCGGGTCCGTGAGCCAGCTTGACGTCGGCCAGCACCATCGAGCTCAGCACCGTCTTGCCGGGGAAGTCGGCGCCCACCAGTGCCCGGACCGTGCTGTGGGCGCCGTCGGCGCCCACCACGTAGCGGGCCCGCCACGTCTCGCGCCGCCCGGGATCGTCGTCGTCCTTGGGCCGTGCGGTGACGGTGACGCCGCCGGCGTCCTGGGTCAGGGCGACGACCTCGACGCCGCGGCGCAGCTCAACGCCTTGGGTCAGCGCGTAGCGGCGCAACGCCGCGTCGATGTTGGTCTGTGGTGTGACCAGCACGAACGGGTACCGCGAGTCGAGGTGGGTGAGGTCCAGGTAGGCGTCGCCAAACAATCGGACGCCCGGGGCGTGGTGGCCCAGGGCCAGGACCTCGTCGGCGATTCCCCGGGCGTCGAAGACTTCCAAGGTGCGCGCCATGGTCGCGAAGGCGCGGCTGGACGGGTTTTCGGTGGGCCAGCGGTCGAGCACGGTCACCGACCGGCCCGCCCGGGCCAGGTCGCCCGCGGCGGTGAGGCCGGTCGGGCCCGCGCCGACCACCAGAACGTCGACGTCGTGCGTCATCGGAGCGCTCCTTGCGGTTCGGGGAACCAGCGACGGATGTCGCCGGGCGTGGACTCGGCCGCGCGGTTGAACACGAACCGGCAGCCGGGCTGGGTGGCGTGGGCGGCGTTGACGATGGCCTCGAACAACAGCGTGTTACCGGCGACCAGGCGAATGCCGGCCCCGATCAGCACCGCGTCGTAGCGCGTGGCCGCCAGCCAGCGCCGGGCCTTCTCGGCGCCCGCGTCGCCGACGTCGACCAGGCAGTTGTCCACCCGGTAGCCAGCGGCGCGCAGGGCCGCCACATTGTCGTCGTTGGCGGTGCGCAGCGCGTCGCGCGACAGGCCGGCGAACTGCGCGAACTCCGGCGACGCATAGTCGATGACGTCGGGATCGAGCCCGATCTGGATGACGCTGACTGTCATGGCGGCCCCTCGTTTCAACAACTGTTGAACCCGACCGTAGGCCCCGGCGCTAGTGATGTCAACGGTTGTTGAATACACTTTTTGCCATGGCTCCCACGACCCGTGACGGCAAGGCCACCCGCGCGACGATCCTGGACGCCGCGCGAGCGCAGTTTTCCGCGCACGGCTTCGAGCGCACGACCATCCGCTCGATCGCGGGCGAGGCCGGCGTCGACCCCGCGCTCGTCATGCACTATTTCGGCAGCAAGGCTGACCTCTTCGCGGCGGTGTCACGCCTCGAGATCGACATGCCCGACCTCACCGGAGTCCAGCCGGAGCGGCTGGCTGAGGTGTTGGTGCCGGTGTTTGTCGCGGTGTGGGACCCGCAGGGGTCGTTTCTGCCGTTGCTGCGTGCGGCCGCGACCAATCGCAGCGCCGCCGACGCGCTGCTCGAGGTGTTCGCCGAGCAGGTGGCGCCGGCGCTGGCCACCGTCACGCCCGACCGGGCCGCCGAGCGGGCCGCGCTGGTGGGCTCGCAGGTGCTGGGCATCGCGATGGCCCGCTTCGTCGTCGGTGTGCCGGCACTGGCCGCCATGGACGAGGCGGCGTTGACGGCGTGGTTACGCCCCGTGCTCGCTCACTACCTCACGGCGCCCGGGCCGTAGGCCGGGCACCCCACGCGTCACCGCGCGGGAGGCATGCGGATTTGTGCCCGCCTCACAGCGACAACGTGGGGGGCCGGTGGCGGGCGCTGCGATTGTCGCTGTGAGGCGGGCACTTCGCCACTGCCTCCGGAGAGTGCCGGCGCGCCGCGAACGCACCGCCCTACAGTGGAACCATGCCGCTTTCAGGTGAATACGCCCCGAGCCCGTGGGATTGGGCCCGCGAACAAGCCGACAAGTACACCGCGTCCGGCGGATCCGACGCCGCGGACATGAAGGGCAAGCCGATCATCGTGCTGACCACCGTCGGCGCGAAGACCGGCAAGCTGCGTAAGACCCCGCTGATGCGCGTCGAGCACGACGGTGAGTACGCGGTCGTCGCCTCGTTGGGCGGGGCGCCCAAGAACCCGGTCTGGTACCACAACATCAAGGCCAACCCCCGCGTGGAACTGCAGGACGGCGCCGTCACCCGCGACTACGACGCCCGCGAGGTCTTCGACGACGAGAAGGCCACCTGGTGGGAGCGGGCCGTCGAGGCCTGGCCCGACTACGCCGAGTACCAGAAGAAGACCGACCGGCAGATTCCGGTCTTCGTGCTCACGCCGGCGAGCTGACCGCCACACGGCTGGCCGGGCCGCTCGGCATGGCACCATTGATCGGTGTCCGCCGAACTGAGCCAGAGCCGCACCGTGTCGCCCCTGACCGGCGCCGACATCGACAGCGCGGCTCAGCGGATCGCTCCCGTCGTCTCGCCCACCCCGCTGCAGTTCAGCGACCGGCTGTCGGCGATCACAGGTGCCCAGGTGTACCTCAAGCGCGAAGACCTGCAGATCGTGCGCTCGTACAAGCTGCGGGGCGCCTACAACCTGCTGGTGCAGTTGTCCCGCGAGGAACTGGCCGCCGGCGTGGTGTGCTCCTCGGCCGGCAATCACGCGCAGGGCTTCGCCTACGCCTGCCGCACGCTCGGCGTGCACGGCCGCGTCTACGTGCCGGCGAAAACCCCGAAACAGAAGCGCGACCGCATCCGCTATCACGGCGGTGACTTCATCGACCTCATCGTCGGCGGGACCACCTACGACTTGGCGGCCGAGGCGGCGCTGGCCGACGTCGAGCGCACCGGAGCCACGTTGGTGCCGCCCTACGACGACCTGCGCACCATCGCCGGGCAGGGCACCATCGCCGTCGAGCTGCTGAACCAGCTCGACGAGCTCGCCATCGGGGAGCCCGACCTGGTGGTGGTCCCCGTGGGCGGCGGCGGCTGCATCGCCGGCATCACCACCTACCTCGCCGAGCGGACGTCGAACACGGCGGTGTTGGGCGTCGAACCGGCCGGCGCCGCGGCGATGATGGCGGCGCTGGCCGCAGGACGCCCCGTGACGCTGGACCACGTCGACCAGTTCGTCGACGGTGCCGCCGTGCGGCGGGCCGGCGCGCTGACCTACGCGGCGCTGGCCGCCGCGGGCGACATGGTCTCGATCACCGCGATCGACGAGGGCGCGGTCTGCACCGCCATGCTGGACCTTTACCAAAACGAGGGCATCATCGCCGAACCCGCGGGGGCGCTGTCGGTGGCGGGCCTGCTCGACGCCGACATCGAGCCCGGCTCGACGGTCGTCTGCCTGATTTCCGGCGGCAACAACGACGTCTCGCGCTACGGCGAGGTGCTCGAGCGCTCGCTGGTGCACCTCGGCCTCAAGCACTACTTCCTGGTGGACTTCCCGCAGGAACCCGGCGCGCTGCGCCGCTTCCTCGACGAGGTGCTCGGGCCCAACGACGACATCACGCTGTTCGAGTACGTCAAGCGCAACAACCGGGAAACCGGTGAGGCGCTGGTCGGCATCCAGCTGGGGTCCTCAGCCGAGCTGGACGGCCTGCTGGCCCGGGTCCGGGCCACCGAGGTGCACTTCGAACGCCTCGAGCCCGGGTCGCCGGCCTACCGCTACCTGCTTTTCTAGGACAGATATCGCGGCGGAGCGGTCGCGGCGGTCAGGTCCGCCGCGGGCACCGGCGCACCGGCCACGACGCGCAGCGGCACCACCCCGGCCCAGTGCGGCAGCGCGAGATCCGGTGCATCGTCGACGGGGCCGCCCGCGCGCACCTTCGCCGATACCTCCACGAGGTCCAGCGCGAGCACCCCCGTGGCGGCGAGCTCGCGCGCGTCCGGCGGCCGGCAGTCGGCGGACCGGCCCTGCGCCAGGTGGTCGAGCAGGCAGGCCAGCGCCCGCGTCTTCTCCGCCGGATCGTCGACCAGCCGGGCGTCGCCCAGCACCACGACCGAGCGGAAGTTCACCGAATGGTGCATCGCGGCGCGGGCCAGCACCAGCCCGTCGAGCAGGCTGACCGTCACGCACACCGGCAGCCCCGCGGGCGCCGCCTTGGCCGCGAGCATCGGCCCGCTGCCCGACGAACCGTGCAGGTACAGGGTCTCGCCGAGCCGGGCGTGCGTCGTCGGCAACACGACCGGCCGTCCGCCGGCGAGGTAACCGAGGTGGCAGATCAACGACTCGTCGAGGATCCCGTGCACCAGGTCGCGGTCGTAGCGTGCGCGGTCCCGGTAGCGGGTCGGGGTGGTGCGGGGGGTCGCCCGGTAAGCGGAGTCCACGACATTGCCCTTACTTTTGTTCTAGTACATACTTAACTGCGTGCCAGTACAAAACAGCATAACGGGAGCCGGCGCGGAAGCGATAGCGGCCAGCGTCGAGGCCGCGATCTCCGCCGGCTCCCTGGCGCCGGGTGATCCCTTGCCACCGGTGCGCGAACTGGCCGCCCAACTCGGCGTCAACGCCAACACCGCCGCCGCGGCCTACCGGCTGTTGCGCCAGCGCGGGGCCGTCGAGACCGCCGGCCGGCGCGGCACCCGGGTCCGGCACCGCCCGGCGACCACGCCGCGTTCGCTGCTCGGGCTCGACGTCCCGGCCGGCGCGCGCGACCTGTCCACCGGCAATCCGGATCCGGCGCTGCTACCGATCGGCGGCGCCGCGCTCCCACACCGGGCCGCCACCCGCCCGGTGCTCTACGGGGAGCCCGCAATGACGCCCGAGCTGACGGAGTGGGCGCGCCGGGTGCTGGCCGCGGACGGCGTTCCCGCGGCGCACCTGGCCGTGACGAGCGGTGCGCTCGACGGCATCGAACGCGCGCTCACCGCGCATCTGCGGCCCGGCGACCGGGTCGCCGTCGAGGACCCGGGCTGGGCCAACATGCTGGATCTGCTTGCCGCGCTGGGTCTTTCGGCTGAGCCCGTGCGCGTCGACGACGACGGCCCGCTGGTCGCGGACCTGGCCGCCGCGCTGGACCGCGGCGTGCGCGCGGTGATCGTCACCCCGCGGGCGCAGAATCCCACCGGGGCGGCGGTCTCGACGCCGCGGGCCGACGCGCTGCGCGGCCTGCTGGGCCGCCGGGCCGACGAGGTGCTGGTGCTCGAGGACGACCACTGCGCGGGCATCTCCGGCGCGCGGCTGCACCCACTGGCCGGCTGCACCCGCCGGTGGGCTTTCGTGCGGTCGGCGTCGAAAGCGTACGGGCCCGACCTGCGGGTCGCGGTCCTGGCCGGGGATCAGCGCACGGTCGAGCGCGTGCACGGGCGGCTGCGCCTCGGACCCGGCTGGGTGAGTCACCTGCTGCAGCACCTCGCCGTCAGCCTGTGGGCCGACGGGGCAGCCGCACGCCAGATCGCCACGGCGGAACGACGTTACGGCGACGCCCGCCAGGGGCTGTGCGCCGCGCTGGCCGCGCAGGGGATCGTCGCGCATGGGCGGTCCGGGCTGAACGTGTGGGTGCCGGTGGCCGACGAGACGGTCGCCATCACCCGCCTGCTGTCCGCCGGCTGGGCGGCGGCCCCCGGCGCGCGGTTCCGCATCACCGCCCCGCCCGGCATCCGCATCACCGTGGCCGACCTCGCGCCGCAAGAGGTCGAGCCGCTGGCGCGGGCGGTCGCCGCGGCCGTTCACGGCGCCGGCCGCCCCAGCGTGTGACCGGCGTCAGTCCTGCTGGTCACCGATGCCGGGACCGGTCCACAACAGCTCCACGCTGCGCAGCGACGGCGCATCGTTGCGCACCGTGTGCCGGGCCGACCGCGGATCGCCCCTCGTCACGCGGCGATCCGGACTGCGAAAACCGATCCGCCGCAGCCTGCGGCCAAACTCTGAATGACTCATGGGCGCATCATCGGCGGTGCGCCGCGCGCCCGCCAATCAGTTATCCACAGCGCAGAATCGCGACCGAACGGCCCGGCACAACCGTCGCGTCGCCGCCGACCTCCGGTTCGTCCCACGCGAGCACCACCTCGCCGGTGACCGGCACCCGCGCGGGCTGCTCACCCAGGTTGCACACGATGCGCAACGTGCCGCGCGCGACGGCGATCCAACGCTCGGCCTCGTCGTAGTCGACCGCGAGATGGTCGAGCCACGGGTCCGCCAGGTCGGGGTCGTTGTGGCGCAACGCGATCAGCTCGCGGTAGAAGCGGTGCACCCGGCCGTGCTCACCCGAGTCCACCTCATCCCAGTTGAGTTTGGAGTTGGCGAAGGCCACCGCCGAAGGTCGCAAGGCGGAATTCGCCGAACACGGGTGGGACGCCGACGAGATCCCCGACCCGCAGGACCCGCAGACGTTCGCCAACTCCAAACTCAACTGGGATGAGGTGGACTCGGGTGAGCACGGCCGGGTGCACCGCTTCTACCGCGAGCT
>NZ_LZKC01000011.1:0-72035 GCF_001672685.1 Mycobacterium sp. E2462 | reverse complement strand
CCGCGACCTGGGCGTCTTCACCCAGACCGAGGTGCGCCCGCTGGTAATGACCAGCCGGGCGGCGGTGGACGCCGCCCGCCGCCACCTCACCGATCTCGGTGAGGTCGTCGACTGTTCCGCGACCGACCCCCACGCCGTCGACCCGGCCGCGCTGCTCGCCGCGCTGCGCGACCGCGGCTTGCGCCGCGTCCTCACCGAGGGCGGCCCGACGCTGCTGGGCGCGTTCGTCGACGCCGAGCTGCTCGACGAGCTGTGCCTGACGGTCGCGCCGTTCGTGGTGGGCGGCGTCCACCGCCGCCCGGCTGGTCATTACCAGCGGGCGCACCTCGGTCTGGGTGAAGACGCCCAGGTCGCGGTCCAACCGCCCCGACCCGGTGACAACGGCCAGCGGCGGTATCTCGGCCTGGCCGCGGGCCTGCCGCTGCTGGCGCGCGGCCACCCCGAGGTGGGCGCCCTTGTACCCCTCGGCGCGCACGGTGCCGGCGCCGACCACGATGACGTCGGCGAGCTCGCGCAGCAGGTGGAACAGGGACCGGTCGCCGGGACCGCCGAGCGCGCCGCTCTTGCCGTCGGCCGTGGCGCCGCCGTCCACGCTGGCGATGAAGTTGGCCCGCAGCCAGGTGCCGACACCGTCGGGGTAGCCGTAGAGCCCGGCCAGGTCACCGTTGGTCACCTCGCGCGCCGATTGCAGCACGGTCAGGATCCCGGCGGCGTCGGACTCGGGCATGGGTTCGATTGCAGCACGCCGATACAGTTCTCGCATGCACGGGTCCACCGCGAAGGACGCTCGGGGCCGAGTGGCCCGCCTCGTGGACCGGCATCCCACCGTCTCCCCGGAGCGCCTCATCGCCCAGCTGCGCCCCCCACCCACCTTCGCCGACGTGAGCTTCGCGACGTATCACCCGGATCCGGCCGAGCCGACCCAGGCCGCCGCGGTGCTGGCCTGCCAGGACTTCTGCAGGCAGGCTGTCGAGCGCCGCGCCGGGCGCCGCAGACTGTTCGGCCGCCGCGAGGTCACGCCCGGCGTGGGGATCTACCTCGACGGCGGGTTCGGCGTCGGCAAGACGCACCTGCTGGCGTCGGCGTACTACGCGCTGCCCGGCGACGGGCCCGCGCCCCCGACCCCGAAGGCGTTCGCCACCTTCGGCGAGTTGACCCAACTGGCGGGCGTGTTCGGGTTCGTCGAGTGCATCGAGTTGCTCGCCGGCTACACCGCGGTGTGCATCGACGAATTCGAGCTCGACGACCCGGGCAACACCACGCTGATCGCCCGGCTGTTGTCGTCGTTGGTGCAGCGGGGCGTCTCGGTGGCCGCGACGTCCAACACCCTGCCCGAGCAGCTGGGCGAGGGCCGCTTCGCGGCTCAGGATTTTCTTCGTGAAATCAACACGCTGGCAAGTATTTTCACCACCGTGCGGATCGAGGGGCCGGACTATCGGCACCGCGATCTGCCGCCGGCGCCGCAGCCGCCGTCGGATGAGGAGGTGGCCGAGCGCGCCGCGCGGGTGGCCGGGGCGACGCTCGACGACTTCGACGCGCTGTGCGCGCACCTGGCCACCATGCACCCGTCGCGGTACCTGTCGCTGATCGAGGGTGTGACGGCGGTGTTTCTCACCGGCGTGCACCGGATCGACGACCAGAACGTCGCGCTGCGGCTGGTGGCCCTGACCGACCGGCTCTACGACGCCGGCATCCCGGTGGCGGCGTCGGGGGAGCGGCTGGACAGCGTCTTCAGCGAAGAGATGCTCGCCGGCGGCTACCGCAAGAAGTACCTGAGGGCGATGTCTCGCCTCTTGGCGCTCAACGCAGCCGCCGAGTCATGACGAAGTCGTTCTCCAGGCGCCCGCCCACCCGAAACGTGCGGGTGCCGGTGACGGTGAACCCGCTCTTGGTGTAAAACCGTTGTGCCCGTTCGTTTTCCCGGTTGACGCCCAGCCAGACGGCGGTCACGCCCCACCGCCTGGCGACGTCGAGCGCCCGCTCCAGCAGCGCCGTCGCGACCCCGCGGCCGTGCTGCTCGGACAGCACGTAGATCTTCGACAGCTCGGCGGTGCCGTCGGCCGCGCCGCGAACCACCATGGCGTAGCCCAGCATTCGGTCATGGCGCGTCGCGGTGATGACGGCGCGGCCCGGGTCGGCCAGGTAGTGCGCGAAGCGCTCGGCCGACAGGTGCGTCGCGACGAAGGACGCGATGTCCTCGGGGGTGACCGACGGCGGGCACGCCAGCGAAAAGGTTTGTGCGGCAAGCTCAGCCAGTTGATGGGTGTCGGCGTGGTCTGCGGTGGCCAGGCGCAGTGTCACAGATTCCATTGCGCGAGGTGGTAACCGGTCTTCTTGTCCAGCAGCACGACCGTGGACACCGGGTCGCGATAGGCGTCCCAGTACACCTCGCCGCGCACGACCGCCCCGTTGGGCGCGTTGACCAAGACGTTGTCGAGCGCGTCGGGCGCATCGGAGGTCCGGGGCTTGTAGGCGTCGGCGTACGGGGTCACCCCGTCGAAGTTGAAGATGGTCGCCATGATGAACGGATTGGGCACCCGCACGGCGTGGATGGCCACGTCCGCGCGTTCGACCGAGCTGCCGGGGAAGCCCTTGTAGGTGCCTTCGCGGGTGTAGCCGAATCCGGGCGGGGGGTCGCAGGGGGCGACGCCGGTGACGGTGACGTCGGCGACGAAGGTGCCGGTGTCGACCCGCAGCGTGTCGCCGATGTGGCCGATGGGCGCGTCGCCGGCGAGGGCGCGGGGCGCGGACAGGGGTGCGACGCCGACCGCGGCGGCGACGAGGGCGGCGGACAGGACGTGCCGCCCGCGGTGCGTCTTCGTCATGTCGTCGCCTCTCCGAGCGCCTGTGCTGGGACCATCGCATGATCGCACACGCGGTGATGCCGGGGGGAGGGGTCGGCTGAACCCCCGGGCGGCCGGCCCGGCCGCCGAGGGGGCCGGTCAGGGGGCCCGGCGCCGACCGACCATCGACGGTTCTGACGTAAAATTAGCGCCGATAAGATGCAAATCCTTTCTCGTTCTGCCACTCTGTAAAACATGAAACTTCTGCTTATTGTCGCCAGCGCTTTCGCCGCAATTGGCATGGCTGTTCCCGCGTACGCCGACGACGACATGGACAGCAAATTCCAAGCGTCGCTCGACGCGGCCGGCATCACCTACGACCCGTCCACGGTGGTTGCCGCCGGCAAATGGGTGTGCACCACCTACCAGGGCGGCTCGGGGACGTCCGACGTCGTCAGCGGCCTTCAGGCCAAGAACGACGGTCTGAGTGACGACAAGGCCGCGAAGTTCGCCGCGATCGCCGCCAGCACGTATTGCCCTTACGTCATGACGTCCGGCCCGGGGGCGAAGACGGCCGGCAGCTCGTCGTAACCGGCACACGGGTGAGGCGCCCGTTAACATAACTGTGCGCTGCGGCGGGTTACGCGAAACACGGCTGCAATATTTCGCTCTTATAATTCCGCGACTGAATGCGGGGCGGGTTTCGCGTTAATTGTCGCAGGCGCCCATTCTTTGTGGTGCCGAGAGAATGGCGTCAACCATTCTTCGCGGTCGGTGGCGTCGACGCCGGGGCGCGGCGCGCGCTGTTGCCCCCGCGCGCTGTGCCGCTCCGGGGTGCCGATCCGCGACGGGTTTGCGACAATCACTGCGTTATGCGACTGCTACTGGGTTTGACGGCCGCCATCGGGTCGATCGCGCTGGCGGTGCCGGCGCACGCGGACATCGACAACGATCAGGACTTCCTCAAGGACCTGCGCGACGCGGGCATCACGTACCAGGACCCGGGCAACGCCATCACAATCGGCAAGGCCGTGTGCGACCTGCTCGACGACGGGCAGTCGGACGCCAAGATCGTGACCGACCTGCGCAACCAGAATCCGGCCTTCCAGGGGGCCAGCGCCGCGAAGTTCACCTATCTGTCGGCGGCCCACTACTGCCCGAAGTACATCACCGGCGAGGACCGCGGACCCAAGCCCGAAGGCGCCACCGGCAACTGAAGGCGGGCCGGCCACCGCCGAGTCGTCACGCGGGACGCTTGGTCGCGGCCCGTCGCGGCAGCCCTCCCGAGACCGTGAGCCGGAAGGCCGACATCGACGAGTTGCTGCCGACCGCGAACCGGGGCAGGGCCATCGGGTCGCTGCGCCGGTCGGCGAACCCGGCTTCGGTCGACAGCGCCCAGCGCACCCCCAGGTCGCGCAGTACCGCCTCGGCGCGGCCGTCGAAGT
This sequence comes from Mycobacterium sp. E2462, assembly GCF_001672685.1. Classification (NCBI taxonomy): domain Bacteria; kingdom Bacillati; phylum Actinomycetota; class Actinomycetes; order Mycobacteriales; family Mycobacteriaceae; genus Mycobacterium; species Mycobacterium sp. E2462. Next base: position 67,807 of record NZ_LZKC01000011.1, on the reverse strand, counting down.
CCTGCGCCCTGCCGTTCGGATAGGCGAATACGGCTGGCGGACGGCCTGTTTCGCGTTCGAGCGTCGCGCACGATTCGGTGATCTCGCGCCGCACTTTGGCGTCGCCGCAGCGAGCGAGGATCGGGTGGGTGACGGAGTGCGGATGCAGGGTGATCAGGCCGTCGGCGGCCATGTCGCGGGCCTGCGCCCACGACAGCATCGCAAACGGACCGGCGTCGTCACCGTCGCGGAACCCCAGCGCGGCAAGCATGTCGTTCAGCACCGCGCCGCGCCGGTCGTCGGGGAGCTCCTTGAGCCGTTCCACCGCGGCCACGTAGGACCCGGCCCGCGACGCATTGCCGTCGAGCGTGCGGCGGCCCAAACCCAGTGCGCGCAAGTCGATTTCGGTGACGGCGGTGCGCGAGATCGCCAGCCACAGCCGGTCCGGCCACAAGGTTCGGTCGGTGCCCATCGGGCCCGTCGCCAAGAACACCGCCGCCGGCAGGTTCAGCTCCCGCAACACCGGCGCCGCGTGCGTGGCGAGGTTGCGGGTGCCGTCGTCGAACGTGAGCGCCACCGCGCGCGGCGGCAACGTCTGAGCCTCGAGCCGCTCGAGGGCCTCCTCGAGCGGTAGCACCGCGAAGTGCTTGGCGAGGTATTCGAGTCGACGCCGCAATTGGGGCGAGTCGAGCACATGCCAGCACGCGGGGGATAGCGGTTCGTCCTCGACGCCGTGAAACATCACGATGGCGAGCCGATCCCGATGCCGCCACCGGCTCAGTGCCGGGACCCCGGCCGCGCACAACAGCGCGGCCGCGGCGTTCTTGATCGTCGCGCGGGCGGCGGGCGGAATCAGATCCCCGGGGCGTGCCATCAACTGTGAAACTGTAATCGCCCCATCCCGACCGGCTGCCGAGAACGCCGTCAAGGGCGAAACATCGCCATTCGCCGGCACACCGACAATGTCGAATCACCGATTGCTGGCGTGCGCTGGCCGGCGTGCCGGTACCACCGTTTCCCCGAAGCAGTAGACGTTTGCGTGCCGCGCCGGCCGATCCGGCCGACGGCGCGGCCACCATCCGCCTCATGTGGCGGCCGTCGGTCCCGTCTTCGGCGTCTGTACTCGTCCCGGCGACGGTGACATTTGTGCTGTTCATAAGCCTTTGCCGGACGCCGCCCGCCCCATGAGGCGGCGCTTCCCGCGGTGACGCCCGGCCGCGCGGTCCCGGCCGTCACGGGGCCGCGACGGGACGCCCCGTCGTCTTTGCCAATCGCCGCGCGCAGCGCCGCCCGGTATGCAAGGGTGGCTGGTAGCCGACGCATTAACTGAGGCCTCGAGAAGTATCTACAACTCCATCGGAAAAAATAGGGTGTTTCGTACTGAGGAGAAACAATGACCACAATGGCGCGGATTAGCGGTTCGGTGGCGGCCGTGCTCGGCGGCATCGCTGTGGCGGTGGCCCCGGCCGCGGGCGCCGACGCGGTGGACGATGTGTTCCTGCAGGTGCTGGGGCAGCAAGGCATCACCTTCAACAACCTGTCGAACCAGACGGTGGTCAACGCCGGGCACGGGGTGTGTCAGGACTGGCAGGGCGGCGCCAGCCTGATCCAGACGTTGGCTGACGTCAAGGGCGCGCTCAACCTGAGCGACAGCAACTCCGGTTTCTTCGTGGGGGCTGCCACGCAGTCGTACTGCCCGCAATACACGAGCAAGGCCACCGGCTGAGCGCCGGCTGAGACCCTCGACCGTTCCATAGCCCGCGGGACCGTGGCCCGCGGGTCCCGCGTCACTCGCCCTGTTTGGTGCCGGGCAGGTATTTGCGGGGGTTCTTCGGCAGCACCATCATCGCCACGGGGAGCCGCACCAACGCGTCGCCACCCGCGACTTCGAGGAACACGATTTCGAGTTCCAGGCGGTTCATGGGCCGGGTCTCCATCATCAAGCGGGTGCGTAAATAGCGAGGGGTCCTCAGCCACTCCACCAGGTTCATGGTTGCGACTGTACCCGGTCGATGGAAGTCATTGGTGCAGTTGCTATTTGCTGAATTTTGGCGGCACGCCGTCGCTCTTGGCGGCCCTGCGGCTCGTTTGCCCGCGGCGGACGGCGCCCGTCAGCGATCTATGCAAATGACCTGAAATCCCGTTATTCAACTGGAGATCAGCTGCTTTTTCCCCGTTTTCTCTATTCTGCCAAAATCGCGCCGTGTTGAGTCCGTTGACTGGCGTAATCTCAATGCCGATAAGAGAGGAAGCGCTTCGGATGCTTATTCGCTGGCGGACCACAGTTGTGCCCCTTGTGATGATCGGCGCCGCCTTGTCGGGCAGCGCCGCGGTGGCGACTGCCGACGCCGCCGACGACATGTACCTCGCACAGCTGCGCGCCGCGGGTTTCTCCTGGCCGCCCGACCATGACGAGGCCCTGACGGGTATGGGCCGGCTCATCTGCGACGACATCGGCTGGGGTTGGACGTATGACCAGATCGCGCAGAGTATCCACGACACACTGGACCCGCGGAAGGTGACGTTCGGGGAGGTGGGATCGATGGTCAGCCTTGCGCACTCGACCTACTGCCCGAGGCAACAGTGCTGGGCGGCGCACTGCTGAGGCGTCGCTGCTGCGCGACGGAGGCGGGCGCTTCGCTCGGCGCTCAAGCGCCACGGTTTGCCCCGCACGCTGCGGCAATGGCCCTGTCGGCGGTCCGCTGCCCGCTACGCTGAGAGCTGCCAGTGCAACCGCGCGACAGGAGGCAGTGATGGCTGAGCAACCCGCCGCGGAACCGTCGACGTCCTCGGCGCGCACCGCCAAGGTGGGGCGGCGCGTGGAGGAACTTCGTCGGCGTCGCGCCGAGCTGGCCGCCGGTCAGCGGCCGTCAAAGGAGTCCGTCGCGCTGGCGCGACAGCGGGCCGAGGAGGCGGAGAAGCGCGCTATCGATGCCCATCACGCCGCGGCGCAACGGCACGAGGAGCTGGCCCGCGTGCACGAGCAGGCGGCCAACAGCTACCAGCTGGCCGCGCTGCGGGGCAACGACGGCAGCCCCCAGGAACTGCAGCGCAAGGCCGACGAACACTGGCAGGCCGCGCACGACAACCACCTTCTTTTCGCCGAAGACGAGGCCCAGGCCGAGCACCCGGAGAAGTCCTCCTCGGGATAACCGTGCGCCCGCGTTGCGCCCGTAGTGAAACCCATCACCGTCGCCCTGAACCCGGGCAGCATTTCCGGCGTCCAACTGTTCTGCCGGATGGTTACCGAATTCGCCGGTGGCCCTGACCGTGAGTGAGGTCGACATGCCGCAGTTCAGCGCCGCGCCACGCGGAGCCGGATCCCCCTACCCGATCGCCGAGACGCTGTGGGTCCTCGCCGGAATCGTCGTCTTGCTGGCCTTCGGTGACGCGGTGCTCCTGGTGGTGCTCGCGTCGGCCATCGCCGCCTTGGCCGCGATCTGGTGGATTCACCGCGACGTCGAGCGCCGTGCGCGTCGCGGCGACGCCGCCCTGGCGCCGGTGACCGCCCTGCCGCGCCGTCGCGTCGGGCCGAGCGCCACAGCGCACGGTCGTTGGCGCGGTCCACGAGCCGCCTGACGCCGACAGACGTCGGAAAAGAAAGAACCGGGCCGGCCGCGCGAGTCGGGGGGAGGGATCGGGGCCGGCCCGATCTTCTATTCAGACGCCGACAGACCGCGATTTCTTCCCGGACCGCTGTGTGGCCCTGCTACGGGGTTTCGGTCGGCTCGGTGCTTCGTTTCCGACGGTTCATGGTCCAGAAGATCAGACCCACCGCGGCGGCGAAGATCCCGAAGCGCAGCAGCATGGGCCACCACGGCTGCGCGGCCGGGCCGGAGTCTTGATGCCCGGCCAGCGCCACCAGGAAGCTGCCGTTGTCGGTGGGCCCGAAGCCCGGCATGGGCTGGGTCTTGGTGACCTTGATCTGGGCGTTGCTGCTCGAGTCGTTGATCTGCCCCCACGCCAGGGTGGAGTCGTCCAGCAAGAACGTGTCCTGGTTGCCCGCGGGCTGGCCGGCGTCGTGGTTGATCACCTGCACCTGGCCGACCTCGACGGTGTCGTTGGCGGCGGGGATGTAGACCGAGACGTCCTCGTAGATTTGCGGGCGGGCCGGCGGGCTGTAGTCCGGTGGTGGGGGGTTGTCCCAGCCCCCCGGCGGTGGCGTCGCACCGTAGAAGCTGCCCGAGGCGAGGTAGCTGTCACCGACCGCGGTGAAGGGGAAGGGGCCCACGCTGGCGACGTCGAGGACGATCCGCCCGCCCGCCGGGACGAACGCCTCGTGATAGCCGCCGCCGTAGGAGTAGCGGAACGTCATGGCCTGGGTGAGCGGGTTGTACAGCGCCGGGCGGTGGAAGTCGTCGTAGTCGACGTAGTCCCAGTGCCGGGGCCGGACCAGGTCCTGATTGCCGACCTTGACCATGTCCACGTTGGCGCCGTGGTTGTTGACCACGTTCTGCACCTGGTGGTTGAAGTCGTCGACCTGCATCGGGGGTTGCGGGGGGTTGGCAGGGTTGATCCGCTTGGCCGGGGCGGACTTGGCTGCGGCGACCGCCTGGGACGGCGCGTCCATGCCCTTCGGGGGCGCGACCAGCGGGGTGACGCTGGGCGAGCCGGGGGCCTGCGGGTTGATCGTCGGGGTCGGCGGCGGGCTCGGCGGGCCGGGCGGCACCACCAGCGGGGTGTGCTCGACCGGCACGGGCGGCAGCGGCGGCAGCTCCGGCACCTGCACGGTGCTCGGCGGCGCCTGGACCGGGCGCGGCGCGGGCGCCTCGTAACACATGTTCTGCGTGTGAATGTGGTACTGCGCCACCATGTACAGGCAGCTCTGGCAGGCTCCCGGCGTCGACCCGGCGCCGGCGCACGGCGCCGCCTGAACTGCGTCGGGCGCGGTGATCGCCGCCGAGAACGGTGCGAAAGCCAAGGCGGCTGCCACCGCAACCCCGAGTGCTTTCATCTCATGACCTTTCGAGAACCGCGTCCGCAGGCTGACCGGGCGTGGCGCCAGGACTGCCGGCGCGTTTGCCGTTTACCCACTCCAGTGTCGCACCTTCGGGGGAGTGCGCCGGAAACCTGGACCGCAGCGGTTCACGTCTTTCGGGTGTCGATTTGCTGTCCGACCATGGGTGGCCTGGGAAAACTGTGGTGCGCGATACTGGGATTGAACCAGTGACCTCTTCCGTGTCAGGGAAGCGCTCTCCCGCTGAGCTAATCGCGCCGGGGGATCAAAAGCTGGAGGTGGAGACGGGAATCGAACCCGTGTGCACGGCTTTGCAGGCCGTTGCCTCACCACTCGGCCACTCCACCGTGGGATTGATGCCACTTACCTCTTGCACCTTCGAGCGGATGACGGGATTCGAACCCGCGACCCTCACCTTGGCAAGGTGATGCGCTACCAACTGCGCTACATCCGCGCGCAACGGGCGAGATCGTCGCCCGGTGCGAAGGACGACGATAGTCCACCCGAGCGGGCACTTACAAATCTCTGGGTGCGTTGCGGCTGCAAGGCTATCGCGCGCGCCGGTCCCGGTGTCGGGCAGGTATTGTCGGGGACTGGCTCGTGCTAGTCTTCGACGTCGTTCGCCTCTGGCGCGCCGGTCCCGTGGCTCAGTGGGAGAGCGTCCGCTTCACACGCGGAAGGTCGCTGGTTCGATCCCAGCCGGGACCACTTTTGATGTCGCAGGTAACGTACGGTATCTAGCCCGCGAAGCAGCGCCGGTGTTATCCCGGTGTTATTAGCCACTGCTGCCTGACAGTTCTCCGCTTGCTGAAAGCTCAAGTGAGAGGGGGACTTTGCAAGTGTCTCGTCGAATCCCCGCGGTCAAGCCACCCTCGCCAAAGATGGTTATGATCCGGCTGGAATTTGGGCGCAAGATGCGCATTTCGGTCCGGGCGGCGCGCCGTTGGACCAGTGGGGCGGCAATGGACCGCATATCGACGGGCCGGCCACCAAACCCCTCATGGAGGGCATCAACTCCGGCCAGCAAGACGACCTCGATGTGACGATTCCCGGCACAGGTATTGCGCTCGGCGGCGACGGCAAGGACGGCTTCCCGCACATCCATAGTCCGGGCGTGTACGACGGGAGAAACTCGCTGCCAGTCCCCGACGGATACCGACCGCTACCGACCGGTACCGCCCCCTGGTGAGCACTACGGGTTCTACGGTTTTTGATTGATTGTCGGACTAATTTTTTCACTTTGGTTCGACCTGAGTCGCAGAAGCCAGCAGTGTTTACGCGCAATCAAGAAGACGATCAGCATGCGCCGCCCCCCGCGATCCGACTGTCAATGGAATGCTCATCGGTGATACCGACAAGAATTACATCATTCGGATCTGGAAGCCCGACCGAGAGTAGATTCGAAATAGTGACTTTGCCTCAAAACTGCACGTTGCTGACTCGAGGACCGGGTCGGCCGAGTCACTGATTACCAGCTGATCGTGTTCAGTTGTTGGTGACTTGACCGTCCCTTGGCGGTAGTACTGTTCGGACGCTTTGATTGAGGGGGCGGTGATGCACGTTAGTGCGGGCTCGCCGCAGCAGGCGCGGTGCAGCTGAAATGGTTGAGCGTCGGCGATCTGATCGCCGCGGCCGGCGGTGATCCTTGGGAGGTCAATCGGAGCCTGCAGGCCGGGAGCCCTTCTCAAATTTCGAGTCTGGCGAACGCGTTCCACGGCGCCGGCCGGAAAACCGCGGAGGCCGACGCTACGTTCGACCAGGCGCGCAAACGCTTCGACGCGGCGTGGAATCACCAAAACGGTGATCACCCCATCAACGATGCCGCCGAAGTGCAACGGTTAACCAAATCCCTTGGAGCGCTATCAGAGCAATTGCCGAAGATCGGCGCCGACCTGGAAACCATCGCAGCGTCGTTGGCGACCGCTCAGCAGGAAGGCGCCAAGGAGATCGCCAGCCTAGAGAGCGAGTTGGAGAGGCTCGATCACTACATCGATCTTGCGATGCGGGATGCCCGGGACCACCCCGACGAGGCAACCCAGAACGAGGTGCGCACGATCATCAGGGCCCTTAAAACCGCCGCCGGGAACGAGACTCGAGGTGCGTTGCACCACTTGCAAGCAACGCGAGACGGCTACTCCGACACTCTGCAGAAAGCATTGACCACCCTGAAAGCCGACGGCTACGACCCGACGAACATCGCGGCAGTGGACGGGCCGAAGGAGACGGCGCCGCCGCTGCCCGACGACCCGAAACAATTCGCTCAGACGTGGGATGCGCTCACACCGGAACAGAAAGATGCAGAATTCCACCAGAATCCGTTCATCGGCAACCATCCGGGCATGCCGTGGGATCCCCCGGATCACCTAGGTAAAGACCACTACAACCGGTTGGAGCTCAACGATCTGGAGCAGCACACCCAGGCCGACGTCGACCGCATGCAGAACCGCGTCAACGACCTGCTGAACAAGCTGTACATGGGTGACCACAGCAAGGCCACCACCGACGAACTGAACGCCCTAAAGCCTCAACTGCTCGCAGCCAGACACAGCCTGCAGGGCTACCAGACGGTGCAGAAGACCCTCGACCGCACGGACGGACAAAAGCGCTACCTCGGCCTCATTGACGACAAAGGACACGCGGCGGTAGCCATCGGAAATCCCGACTACGCCACACGCAACGCCATCCTGGTCCCCGGCACCGGCCAAGACCTCACCACATTCGAAGGGGCCGACGGCAAATCATTGGCCATGTATGGTGCCGCGCTGCGCGCCGACCCCACCCTCAAGCCAGGCGACGTCGCAGTCACCACCTGGATGGGATATGACCGACCTATGAATGTCTTCGAAGCCGCTTCTCCCGGTCCCGCCCACGCCGGCGCCCAAGGCCTCGACGACTTCGAAAGCGGACTGCGCGCCTCCCACGTCGGCGCTCCGTCGACCGACACCGTAATCGGGCACAGCTACGGCTCCACCCAGGTCGGCGCGGCGGCCGGCGGCGGCCATCACCTCGACGTAAACAACGTCATCGCAGTTGGCAGCCCAGGGATGCTCGTTCACAACGCCGGCGATATGAGCCTCGACCCCGGCGCGCACGTCTACGCCATCAGGGCACGCAACGACATCATCGGCCTGGTCACCGACAAGACCCTTGGGCACGACCCGACAGCCAGTGACTTCGGCGCCACCCGACTGTGGGCGGCGCCCGGCTCGAGCAGCGACGACCTCGGTCTAACTCCCAGCATCGCCGCCCACAGCAGCTACTGGGACTACGACAACCCAGCACTACGCAACATGGGCGCCGTGATTGCCGGCGTGACACCACCCCAAGTCATCCCCAACGACGGGGGAGGGTGAGGCCTATGCAAAACCGTTGCCGCCGAACCTCAACGCGGATCCTCAGCGCCCTTTTACTCGCCGTGCTCGTCGGCGCATGCAGCCACAACGACCCACTCGGACCGCCCACACCAACAGGTGCCACCGTCCTTGGAGGACCACCCATGCAATCCACACCCCCGCCGCCACCAGGATGGAAATTGCAACCCGACATCCCCAAAACCCAACAGCAAGCCCAAGACATAGTCATCGGCTACCTCAGACGGACGCTCCAAAGCCTTCCACCTGGCACCACCCTCGACACCTCCCGCTTCAGCGGCGGCACTAACACCGTCCCCTGCAAAGACGAAGTGAGCGGCACACCACCTCTGGAATTCTCGACGACCGGCGACCTCAAGCCCCCTCCCGGCATTGACCTCACCAGCATCGTGTCAATGATCGGCGAAACCTGGAAAAGCTGGGGCTGGCATGTCTATGAGCGCGAGGGCTTCTACAAACCGAACCGCTTCGGATACGCCCCCGATGGCTACAGCCTGAGCATCGAAGCGACATCTCGGCCCGGATATCCCCCCACCCTCGGGGGAGTCTCACCCTGCTTTCCCGCCAACCTGCCAAACGACCGCAGCCCGTTTCCGACCGTCCTCACACCCTGACGGCCTAAACCAGACCGTCAGCTCGTGAACAGTGTTCGATGAACTCCTGCGACGGAGTGGAACCGGATGGCCTTACGTCGCGTCCGACTTAAGTGAGGAGCGTCCCTTGCTCTCCAGGGGGCGGCCCGATCGCCGTGTTAACGCGGAAGCCAGCCGGGTTGGACACCGCAGCTCTCACAGCTGACCTCAAGAATCCATCGAGTCGGCTCGTCCTTGCCGCTGGACCACACCGCCGTCGCCGAACTCGCCGGCGCCGGCTTTTTGGCAGTCAGGTACTGAAGTGCGCACGGCCGAAGCTCAGCCCGCCCCCGGCTCGTCCCCCGGGATCGGCAGGTCGGGGCACGCCGGAATGTAGTCGATGTCCGGCGCCACCCACACCCGCCACTGCTCCCGGCTCATATTGGAAGTCAGCTTGCCGCAGAGGGTTTCGTGATCACCCGTCCCGGACGGCTCGGAGTCGGCGGCGTCCCACAGCCGCGCCGTCTTGTCCTGGCTGGCGCTGGCCACGCGCCGCCCGTCGGGGCTGAACGTCACGCCGTGCACGGAGTCGGTGTGCCCGACCAGGCATTGGCTCTCGGCCCCGTCCCAGATGCGCACGGTGCCGTCGTAGCTGGAGCTGGCCAGCCGCGCGCCGACAGGGTCGAACGCCACGTCGCACACCACGCCGGTGTGCCCGACGAGCGGCGCGGCCAGCGGGGCGCCGCTGTCCGGATCCCACAGGCGCACCGTCTGATCGCGGCTGCCGCTGGCCAGGCGTCGGCCGTCCCGGCTGAACTCCACCGCCCACACCGTGTCTGAGTGCCCGGTCAGCGGTTCGCCCGCGGGCCGGCCGGTGGCCCCGTCCCACAACCGGACGGTCGTGTCGCCGCTGGCGCTGGCCAACCGCCCGTCGGGACTGAACGCGACCGCGTAGACGACGCCGGTGTGCCCGGTCAGGGGCGCGCCGATCGGCTCGCCGGTGGCCGCGTCCCACAACCGCACCGTCCGGTCGTCCCCGGCGCTGGCGAGGCGCCGCCCGTCCGGGCTGAACGCGACCCCGTAGACGACGCCGGTGTGCCCGCTCAGGGGCGCGCCGATCGGCTCGCCGGTGGCCGCGTCCCACAGCCGGACGGTCTGGTCGCCGGCACCGCTGGCCAACTGACGGCCGTCGGGGCTGAACGCCACGCAGTGCACCCGCACGGTGTGACCGGCGAAGGGTCGGCCGACCGGCTGGCCGGTGACCGCATCCCAGAGCCGGATCGTCTTGTCCTCACCGGCGGCGGCCAGCCGCCGCCCGTCGGGGCTGAACGCCACGCCAAGCAGGGGTTGGCCCGCGTCCATGATCTTGAGTGTGCGGGCGCGCAGCGCCAGCGCGTCCGCGATCGCCGCGTCGTCGGGCACCGACGCGATGGCGCGGGCGGCGAGCAGTTGCTGGAAGGCGCCGGCGTCCCCGCCCGGAATGGTGTGCGCCATCATCGCTTTCGCTTCGACCACAAGTCGGCGCGCGACAGCGTCGTAGTGGCGGCGCCGCTCGGCGTCGAGTCTGTCGTCTTCTCGCTTGCGGGAAGCGGTCAGGTAGTCGGCGGCCACCGCGAGTCGCTCGGCGAATCCAGGTTGCGTCGCAACCGTTTCCGCGGAGGTCAGCCGCGACCCTTCCAGCAGCCAGGACTCGTCGCGGCCATGCCGGGCCCAGGCGGCGGCCGAGCGCTCCACTTCGGCGGCGGTGACCAGACTTTGGCGTTCCTCGCGGAGCCATTGCGCTAGCTGATCCCATTGGCGCAGCAGGCTTTCCAGGGCGACCTCCAGCACCACCTCCGTGCCGCGGCGGTCGCGGACGAGCAGCCGCTTCTCCACGAAAGCGTCGATGAGCGGGCGGCTTTCGTCGGGCAGCTCCGAATGCAGCGCGACCCGGCGCAGCGCGGCGTCGTTATCGGGGTTGATGGAGGCCAGCCAGGGAATGAACGCCGAACGCAGCAGTGCCAGCGCGCTCTCGCGGTCCTGCGGTGCGGCCGACAGGATCTCCTCGATCTGGTTGTTCACCACGTTGGGCATGCCGCCCATGGACTCGTAGTCGGCGCAGGTGATCTCCTCGGCGGTGCCGTAATCGGTGTAGAGCTCGCGCAGGGTGAGCGCCAGCAGCGGCAGGGTGTCGGCGCCCCGGCCCGCGTCGGCGATCAGGCGGTCGACGAGGTCGTCGGCGATCGCCAGCCGGTCGCCGGCCTCGGAGGCGCGGGCGGCCGGGCCCTTGATGACGGCCGGAAACTGGTGGTGCGGCATGGTATTCAGCTCGTTGAACAGCTCGGTGCCGATCCCGTCGAGGGCGGGATGGTTCTGCATCGCCTCGTAACGGTCGGTGCGGATGGTGGCCGCGACGATCAGCCGGACGTCGCCGGCGTTGACGCGCGCGATGACGGCCGCCACCAGCTCGAGGAAGCGATGCGCCTCCTGCGCGGCCTGCGCGGAAACGGCGTCGGCCGAGAACAATTCCTCCGCCTGGTCCAGGGGCAGCACCAGCGTTGGCGCCTGCCCCTTGGCGGTGCCGGAGCCGGTGTCGGCGAGCCGCGCGGCGGCGGCGTCGCGCACCTCCAGGAGCAGCTCGCACACGCGGTCGGCGTCCCCGTCTCGGCAGATCCTCTTGATCTCACCGAACGGCGGCGCGCCGGGCAGCCGCAGCCCGCGGCGCGCGGCGTGGATCGCCGCGGCCAGCCCGCGATCCCCGGTGACGGCGCCGCGTCCCGGGCGCACCGTCCCGAGCACCAGGAAGTTGCGGTCGTTGCGCTGCAGCCGCGGAATCAGCCCCGCCCGCAGAAACGAGGATTTGCCGCTGCCCGAGGGGCCCAAGATGACGAATAGCGACTTCACACCCGAGTACCGCATCTTGCGCAGCTCGTCGGTGCCCCGCATGATCGCGGTGTCGCGCCCGAAGAAGACGCCGGCGTCGATGTCCTCGAACGGTTCCCAGCCGCGGTAGGGCTCGCGATCCGGGTCGCTGCGCGGCGGCCACACGAAGTTCTCCGGCCCAATACCGGTGCCCTCGATCGCCTTCTTCAGCTGGTCGAGCGCTGCCGCGTTGAACGACACCTGCGCCCCGGCCGCGGTGATCTCGGTCGTGGGCCCGGGCGCGAACAGGTCGCAGCGCTGCCACTCGGCGGTGATGTCGGAATCGCCGGTGTCTTCGAGCCGGGCGACGAGGATCTGCTTGCCCAGGTTCTCCGCGGTGCGGTATTCGGTCTTGCACTCCGGCGAGCTACCCCACGAATGGGACACCAGGCAGATCACCGCCTCGCAGCGTTGATTCGCTTGGCGCAGCGCGTCTTTCCACCGGTGACCCGGGGCCAGGCCGGTGTCCTCGGCGATGTCGAGGAAGATCTCGTCGACCAATTCCGGGCGTTGGTCGATCAGCCACTGCCGCAACGCGGCCGCCTGCGCGTTGTCCTTGCTGGAGTGGCTCAGGAAGATCCGGGGCATGTCTCGGCAATCCCTCGTCGGGCCGGCGTGGGCCACGCGCTGCGGCTGATGTCGAGCTCATTGTGCCCGACGGACCGCGTCGGGGCTGCGCGTTACGGCGATGCCGTCGACGAGCCGGTCGGCGCCCGGTCAGACACCCAGCCGGCCGGAGAGGCGGTTGAGCCGCTCGAGGCTGGCCCCGTCCAGGCCGCTCATCCGCACGGTCTTGCCGCGGGCACGGTACTTGTTTCGGATGGCGTCGAGGGTGGCGACCGCCGAAGCGTCCCAGACGTCGGTGCCGGACATGTCGATCAGGACGTCGTCGGGGTCGTTGGCGTAGTCGAATTGATGGACGAGGTCGTTGCTGGAGGCGAAGAACAGTTCGCCCCGGACGCGGTAGACGCGGGTGCCGCGAGCGTGCGACGGGTGGTCGGCTTCGACGATGGTCAGGTGCGCGACCCGGCGCGCGAAGGCGACCATGGCGGTGAGCACGCCCAAGGTCACCCCGACGGCCAGGTTGCCCGTGAGCACGGTGGCCACCACGGTGACGACCATGACGACCGTTTCGCTGCGCGGCAACACTTTCAGTGTGCGTGGCGCCACGCTGTGCCAGTCGAAGGTGGCGGCGGAGACCACGATCATCACGGCGGCCAGCGCGGCCATCGGTATCCGACCGACCAGGTCGCCGAGAGACATGATGAGAAGCAACAGGAATGCGCCGGTGCACGCAGTCGACAGCCGCGTGCGTCCGCCGGCGATCTTGACGTTCATCATGGTCTGGCCGACCACGGCGCAGCCGCCCATGCCGCCGAAGATTCCGGTGACGATGTTGGCCACGCCCTGGCCGCACGCTTCCCGGGTCTTGTTCGACGGCGTTTCGGTGAGGTCGTCGACGAGCTTGGCGGTCATCAACGACTCCAGCAGCCCGACCAACGCCGCGCCGACGGCGTACGGAGCGATAAGCCGCAGCGCGGCCCACGTCAGCGGGACATGCGGAATCGCCGGTGTCGGCAGCGAATGCGGCAGTTGGCCTTGGGATGCCACGTCGGGCACGTGCCAGCCGAACGCCACGACCGCCGCCGTCAGGACCAGCACCGCCACCAAGGGCGGCGGGACCGCTGTGGTCAGTTTCGGCAGCAGCACCATGATCGCGATCCCGACTGCGGCGAGCGGGTACACCAGCCACGGGACACCCACCAAGTGCCGCAGCTGGGAGAGGAACACCAGAATGGCCAGGGCGTTGACGAACCCGATCATCACGCTGCGCGGAATGAACCGCATAAGTCTCGCGACGCCGGCCAAGCCGAGCAGCACCTGGAAGACGCCGGCCATGATGATCGTCGCCACCAGATAATCGATGCCGTGTTCGCGACCGACCGGCGCGACGACGAGGGCCACGGCGGCGGTCGCCGCCGAGATCATCGCCGGTCGGCCCCCCGCAACAGCCGTGGTGAGCGCCATGGTCACCGAAGAGAACAGGCCGACTCGGGGATCGACACCGGCGATGACCGAGAAGGCGATGGCCTCAGGGATCAGCGCGAGCGCCACGACAAGTCCCGCAAGTACTTCCGTGCGCAACCGGGGCAGGCTGCGCAGCGCGCCGAGGGCCGAGTCGCTCCTGGTGAGTGCGCTCCGACGTGCGACAGCAGTGTGGGGCCTCATCGTGCTTTGCTCCGTTCTGACGGTGCTCCGATGCCGGACGCCGTGAAGGGTAGGGCAATCATCAACAGCGGAAGCGCTTTTCAAGTGCAAGAAGAAGTCGGCGGATCTCTTTCATGCGCGCCTGCAACTGCCGGAGTTGCTCAGAGGTGCACGGCTGCGGACGCAGGTGCGGCCCGAGGCCCGCGGCGGCGCCGAGTTCGGCGTGCTCCGCGCGCAACAGGTCGGCGAACAGCCGGGCTTGCGCCACGTCCGCGTGGTGGGTGGGGGACGCTGTCCGCGTGGTCCCGACCAGCCGCGGCCGATCGTCGGGCGAAGCGCCCAGTTGTTCGCGTCCGGAGGCGAGGTACGGCCAATGGCGTACGCCCGGGATGGCGGTGAGCTCTCCGGTTACCCGCAGTTCGGTCTCAGTCATCACTTGCTGACCTTCCGGTGAAGTGGACGGCGGTCGGAGCATCTGCGCACCGGCCACCGTCGGTGAGCGCGGTCCTATGCGGTCGCGGCCGAATCGTGCCCGAGGAACGCGAGGATGTCGCGGCGGCGGCGCTGATAGGCCTCGGTGAACGGGGCTTGCGGAGCGCGAGGTTCGGCGATGGTGATGACGTCGGCGACGGTCGCGGGCCGGTGGCTCAACAACACGATCCGGTCGGCGAGCAGCAGCGCCTCGTCGACGTCGTGGGTGACGAACAGGATGGTCATCTTCTGTTGCTCCCACACGGTCATCAGCAGCCGCTGCATCTCCAGTCGGGTCTGGGCATCCAGCGCGCCGAAGGGTTCGTCCATCAGCATCACCTTCGGCTCGCACGCGAGGGTGCGCGCCAACTGGACCCGCTGACGCATGCCGCCGGACAGGTGGCTGGGCAGATGACCGCCGTAGGACGCCAGCCCCACCTGCGCGAGCCGGTCTTGCGCGGCGGCCTTCAAATCCTTGCCGCGGACGCCCCGCAGCCGCATCGGGTACATGACGTTCTTCAGTGCCGTGCGCCACGGGAACAGCGCATCCTCCTGAAACACCATGGCGCACTGGGCCGCATTGCCCGCCACCGGTGCGCCGTCGACCGTGGCGTGCCCACTCAGCGGGGTGAGCAGCCCGGCCAGCGCTCGCAGGATCGTCGACTTGCCGCACCCCGACGGGCCCAGGAAGACGACCACCTCGCCAGGATCGATGTCCAGGGTGATGTCGGCGGCGACGACTCCGTTGAACCCCAACTTCAACCCGTCGAGGTGAACGGCGCCGGCGCTCATCGGCTCGCCCTCGGCAACCAATGGTTGACGCGGCGGCCGACCCGCTCCACCGCCCACGCCGTCATCAGCCCCAGCGCGCCGATCGAGATCATGCCGACGACCACTGCAGGGTAATCGAGCAGGCCGTAGGACTGCCAGGTGTAGTAGCCGATGCCGAACTGCCCGGAAATCATCTCCGCACTGACCACACAGATCCAGGCCACGCCCATGGCGACGGAAAGGCCCGTGAAGATGCCGGGCAGCGCGCCGGGGAGGATCACGTGCAGCAGGAGCGAAACGCGGCTTGCGCCCATCGTTTTGGCGGCTTCTTCCCACACTTTGGGCAGCGACTCCGTCGCGTGGATGGTGCTGACGACCACCGGAAAGAACGCGGCGAAGAAGGTGATGAACACGATGCCTTGTTCGCTGGAGGGGAACAGCAGGATGGTCAGCGGCACCAGGGCGATCGCGGGGATGGGCCGCACGATTTCGATGAAGGGCCGCAACGTCATTCGTGCCGTCGCGGAGCGCCCGACCAGGATGCCCAGGGCGATACCGACCGCGGCGGCGAGCCCGAACCCGAGCAGGATCCGCTGCAGGCTGGCCAGCAGGTCGTCGTAGTAGCCGCCGGAGCTGATCCGCGCACCGAGGCTCTCGACGACGCGCATGGGCGCGGGCATCCGATTGAACCGCAGCCAGGCGACGACGTTATGAGCGGTGAGCAGCTGCCACAGCGCGACGAAGGCGACGATCGGGATCAGCGGCAACACCAGGGCCGCGGTGCGGCGCTGGATTGCCGTCGGAACGCGGGAGGCGATGCGTCGGTGCGGCCTGAGCGTCGGCGCCTTGACCGCCGGCGCGGGCGGCGCGACGGCCGCTTCCAGGCGGCTCAATGTGCTTGTCACGAGGACTCCTTACTTTCTGACTTCAGTTGGCGGCTACTGCGGCGACCGCGACTGTGCGACGGCTGCGGGGAAGGCGAGTGGTGCGGCTGCCGGATGACTCGCCCGGTAGGCGTCGGCGCCGGCGGCCGTCGCGAAGGGTTTGTAGCGCTGAGTGGGCGCTGCGCCCGGGTCATCAAGCCACACAGCATGGTTGGCGAACAGCCGGGTGCCGGTCAGGGTGTCCGGGACGTACGCGGCCCGCACCGCGGCGGTGGCGGCCGCGCGGCGCAGCAGGCAGGTTGGTGTCGCGGCCACTGTGGTGGTGTCGGCCCCCCGGGCCCATAACTCCGAGGCCTGCGCCGGGTCGCCGACGGGCAAGCCGCACAGGTCGTCGTATCCGCTCAACACGCTCGGGTTGGTCACGTCGGCGCGCAAGCGGTCGTAGTCGCCGCCGAACACCCCTCGCAGGTAGCCGTCGTCAACGAACGACGCGACGTCGAAGTCCTTGCTCACCGATCCCCGGGCGACCAGGAATCTCTTGATCGCGTCGGCGGCCTTCACGAACTGGTCTTTCAGCGTCATATCGAACGACACCAGGCCGTTGGGGCCGTTGTAGAGGTAGACGACTTCGGGTTCGATGCCGGTCAACTGACTCACCCGCAGGGCGGCCGCCAGCGGATGCGTGACGATGTAGCGGGTGGTCGTCCGCATCGCCCGCAGGAACGCGGCCGTCACGTCGCGGTTGGCGTCGGCGAACTGTTTACGGACGACGACGCCGTGAAACGTCGGCACGTTGTTGTCGCCGCCGTCATAGAGCAGCCGGCCCTGGTTGCGGAAGATCACCAATTGCGGCCACGGCACAAACTGCGCCAGCGCGTCGACCTGCCCGCCGTCGACGGCCGACGCCCCGATCGACGGATCTTGGTTGACGGTGTGCACGGAACGGGAGTCGATACCGTTGCGCTGCAACGCGGTTGAGATCATGCCGTCACCGGCCGAGCCGAGGCTGGTCGACACCCGTTTGCCGGTCAGGTCCGCCAGGGTGCGGGCCGCGGATCCGTTGGGAACCACGACCTGGTTCAGCGAACCGCGCAGACTGTAGCCGGTGGTCGCGATCCAGCTGGTTCGGGCGTCGTCGTACCGCTTGGTCTTGGATCCGTTGGTCAGCAACGGGTAGTCGCCCATTGACCCGATATCGACGTGGGTCGCGATCATCTGCGCTGTCAGCGGTGCACCGGAGGAGAAGTCCTGCCACACCACGCGGTACTTGCGGCCCGTCGACGCCCCGAGCTGGCGCAGCTCGCTTTCGAACTCGCCGCGGTCACGCAGCAACGTTCCGGCGTTCACCGTGTTGATGGTCTTGGACTGGTACCCCACGTTGATCACGGTGGCGTTCTCGGTCAGCAGGCCGCATCCGCTGAGCGCCTGCAGTGCGGGCAGCAGGACTGACGCGGCGACGGCCGCCGCTCGAACGCGCCGCCGGCGCGGCCCCGCAGCGGCCCGCGCGCGATGCCCCGGCCGGGCGGATGTCGTCATATCGTACACGCTGTCCAGCGTCGGATCTTTCTATTACCGCTTGATCACTGGACGTTGCACCACCGTTACGCCATCTCAGCCCCTACAGCGCGGGTGGTCACGCTGCTGTGGCACCGGGCCCCGGTTCAAGTTCGCCGGGGCGACGCGGCTCTAGGCGAGAGCCGGCTCAGCGCGCAAATGAAGACTGAGTTACGCCACCTCAGATTTCCTGGAACACCGGCGTCACCCGCGAAAGACTGGGTGATTGTGAAAACCTCAAGCGCTGCAGCGAAACTGGGCACCGCGGACCGCTCGACGGGGTCAGCAGTCCCCGATGTCGAACCAGACTACCGATTCACCCTGGCAAACGAGCGGACGTTCCTGGCTTGGCAGCGGACCGCGCTGGGGTTGCTTGCCGCGGCGGTCGGTGTCGTGCAGTTCCTGCCGGAATTCGCCATTCCCGGAGTGCGGCACGCGCTCGGCGGTGCGGTGGGCGCGACGGCGATGCTGACTTCGGTTGCGGGACTGCGGCGTTGGCGGCAGGTCGACCGGGCGATCCGCCTCGATCAACCGCTGCCGCGACCAGCGACACCGGTGTACCTGGCGGTTGCGCTGGTGGCCGTCGGCCTGGCCACGGTAGCCCTGGCGCTCACGGGGACCGGAGCCGGCCGGTGACGTCCACGCAGGCCGCGCCGGCCGACCGCGGGCTGCAACCGGAGCGCACCGCCTTGGCCTGGACGCGAACCTCGCTGTCCGTCGCCGGGTCCGGGGTGTTGGTGCTGCTCAAGGACCGCAACTTCGCCGTTGCGAGCGGCCTTGGGGAGCGCGGGGTGACCGCGGCGGCCGCTGCTGTTCTCGCGCTGGCCGTCTACGCCGTGGGGGCGCGGCGTCGCCGCGCTTTGACGGCCCGCCCGCTGCCACAGCGGGTACACGCACGACGCGCGGTGGTACTGGTCGGCCTCTCGGTCGTCTCGTTGACGCTGATCATCCTCGCCTATCTGATGTTCGCCGCATGATGCGAACGTTGTTCAAATATCAAGGAAGCGAACGTCTTTGGCGTTGCGGGTGATGAAGCTGCGGCGGGCGTCGACGTCTTCACCCATGAGGATGGAGAACAGTTCGTCGGCGGCGGCGGCGTCGTCGAGGGTGACCTGGCGCAGCACCCGCACCGAGGGGTCCATCGTGGTTTCCCACAGCTCCTTGGCGTCCATCTCTCCGAGACCCTTGTAGCGCTGGATGCCGTCCTCTTTGTTGATCTTCTTGCCCGATTTCAGGCCGGCGTCGAGCAGGCCGTCGCGCTCGCGGTCGGAATAGGCGAACTCGGGTTCGCTGCGCTGCCATTTGAGCTTGTACAGCGGCGGCTGGGCCAAGAACACGTGGCCGTGTTCGATCAGCGGGCGCATGAACCGGAACAGCAGGGTCAGCAGCAGCGTGGAGATGTGTTGGCCGTCCACGTCGGCGTCGGCCATCAGCACGATCTTGTGGTAGCGCAGCTTGCTGATGTCGAATTCGTCGTGGATGCCGGTGCCCAACGCGGTGATGATCGCTTGGACTTCGGTGTTTTTCAGGACGCGGTCGATGCGGGCCTTTTCGACGTTGATGATCTTGCCGCGTAGCGGCAGGATCGCCTGAAACATCGAGTCGCGGCCGCTTTTGGCCGAGCCGCCGGCCGAATCGCCCTCCACCACATACAGTTCGGACTTGCGGGGATCGGTCGAGCGGCAATCGGCCAGCTTGCCGGGCAGCCCACCGAGGTCGGTCGCGCTCTTGCGCCGCACCAACTCCCGCGCCTTACGCGCCGCGACGCGGGCTCGGGCCGAGGACGCGGTCTTGGCGACGATCACCCTCGCTTCGGCCGGATTGGCTTCGAACCAGTGGGTAAGCCGCTCATGGCACATCTTCTGGACGAACGAACGCACGTTTGCGTTGCCCAGTCGCGTTTTGGTCTGGCCCTCGAACTGCGGCTCCGCGAGTTTGACCGAGATCACCGCCGCCAGGCCCTCCCGGATATCGTCCCCGGTGAGATTGGCCTCGCTGTCTTTCACCAGTTTCTTGTCCCTGGCGTATTTGTTCACCACCGAGGTCAGCGCGCTGCGGAAGCCCTCTTCATGGGTGCCGCCCTCGCGGGTGTTGATGGTGTTGGCGAAGGTGTGCACCGACGCCGAGTACCCCTGGTTCCACTGCATCGCGATCTCGGCCTGCTGTCCCGGCTCGCCGCCCGAAAATTCGATGATGCTGGGCTGGATCGGGGATTTGGCGCGGTTGATGTGGGCGATGTAGTCGGCCAGGCCGCCGGGGTAGTGGAAACGCCGCTGTGCGCCGTCGGCGGCATGCGACCGTCGATCCGTCAGCGTCAGCAACAGCCCCTTGTTCAAGAAGGCCATTTCTTGCAGTCTGCGTGCCACGGTCTCCGCGCTGTACCGCGTGGTCTCGAAGATGTCCGGGTCGGCCCAGAACCGCACCGTCGTGCCGGTCCGCGTCGTGCTCGCACCGCGGGTCAACGTGCCCGGGATGGACCGGTCATAGCGCTGCGACCACTGGAAACCGTCGCGGCAGATGTCCACCTCGAGCCTGGTGGACAAGGCGTTGACAACGGAGACCCCCACCCCGTGGAGGCCGCCGGAGACGCTGTAGGAGTCCGCGTCGAACTTGCCCCCGGCGTGTAGCTGGGTCATCACGACGTCCACGGTGGGGATTCCGGTCGCGTGCATCGCGACCGGAATCCCGCGCCCGTCGTCGGTCACCTCGACCCCACCGTCGGCCAGCAGCGTCACGTCCACGCGGCGGGCGTGGCCGGCCATCGCTTCGTCGACTCCGTTGTCGACGACCTCCCAAATCAGATGGTGCAGGCCGCGTTCCCCGGTGGACCCGATGTACATCCCAGGCCGCTTGCGGACGACGTCAAGGCCTTCCAGGATGGTGATCGATTGCGCGCCATAAGCGTTGGGAGTAACACCATCGGCCATCGGTCAATGCTCCTAGGCGGTGCGGGCCGGAACGAAGTCCAGGGGCGCCCCGGCCGGGATCAGCTCCTCGGTCTTCACGCTCTCGTCGAACGCCTGGATGAACCGGTAGGCGTGTTGCATCACCCACCACCGCACCCAGGTCTGGTTGACCGCCTCGCGTTCCTTCGGGTCCTCCAACAGGTTGGTGATGCGGGCGAAGCCGAGCGGGATCTCCGGGTCATGGAAGTGCTGCTGCCGCTTGAAGTTGATCTTGAACTGTGACCACTTCACCGCGTGTAGCTCCTCGTTCAGCCACACCATGCAGCCCTCGCGGTTGGATTCGTCGGCGCCGGTGAAGAAGTCGCGTTGGTCGATGCCGTCGATGATGCGGTCGTCGGGGACGTCGCAGCCGGCCCAGCGCAGCAGCGTCGGGAACATGTCGGTGACATGCACCATCTCGTTGCTCTCGCGAGGTTTGACCTTGCCCGGCCAGCGGATCAGGCACGGGGTGCGGATTCCGCCCTCGGCGGAACTGAAGTAGGAACCGTCGAAGAAGCCCGCGGTGCCGCGACCGGCCAGGTGGTCCTCGGCACCGTTGTCGCCGGCGAACACCACGATCGTGTTCTCCTCGACGCCCAGCTCGGCCAGATAGTCGAGGATGCTGCCGAAGTCGTGGTCGAGCATCAGCAGCGAATCGCCCCAAGCGCCGTTGGTGCTCTTGCCCTTGAACTCCTCGCGCACCTCCATCGGGAAGTGCATCAACGAGTGGTTGTGGTACAGGTAGAACGGTTTGCCCGCCTCGACACTGCGTTTCATGAACGCCTTGGCGCGACGGTCGTATTCGCCGTCCATCTCACCCTTGAGCTTGACCGTGAGCTGCTGGTCGGTGGCGGTGACCCCGTCAGCCTTGGTGCCCTCGTACATGTACGAGTAGCCGTCGCGCTCACCGTCGTACCACGGGTCGTCGGGCCACAGGCACTCGTCGTAGGTGCGGGCCGGGCCGTACCACTCGTCGAAGCCGTGGTCGGTGGGCCACCGGCCGTCCTCGGCGCCGATGTGCCATTTTCCGAAACACGCGGTGGCGTAGCCGTTCTCAGAGAGGATGTCGCCCATGGTGCGTTCCCAGGCGACGATCCCACCACCGTTTCCACCCAACGCGATGGTGTGGTTGCCCGATCGGATGGGATAACGCCCGGTCATCAGGGCTGACCGGGTTGGGGTGCACTGTGGCTCGACGACGAAGTGCGACAGCTTCAGCGACTCGGCGGCGAAGGCGTCGGCGCGGGCGGTGTCGGCGCCGCGCAGGATCCCTCCGCCGTAGCAGCCGAGCTCTCCCATGCCGAGGTTGTCGACGTGGAAGTACACGATGTTGGGTTGTTCGGGCATGACTGTGCCACCTCTCAATTGGTGTGGGGGTGAATCGTTGTGGCGGTGCGGATCAGCCGACTACGGCGGCGGCGAAGCGTCCTCACGCGTGGCGGTGGTGACCAGCGAGCATCGGTCACCGCGATAGCGCACCGTCTCGAGGTCGAACGGTGTGCCGTCTCGTAGATGGGTCAGGCGGTGCAACAACAGCAGCGGCGCACCGGTGCGGATCTGCAGCAGTGTGGCGGTGTTGGGGTCCGCCAACACGGATTCGACGGTGATCTCGGCCCAGCCCAGGCGCTCGCCCAGTGCCTGCTCGATGAGCGCGAACACGTCCTGCTTGTCCAGGTCGGCGTCCATCGGAATGGCCCCGATGCGCAGCGAGGTGGTGTCCAGCGACAGCGGCAGCCCTCCGACCGAACGAAGCCGCTCGATGAACAGGATGGGGGAGTTCTCGGGCAGCTGCAGCTTGGCCGCCACGAACGGGGTGGCGGTGGATTCCCGTACCGACAACACCTTGTTGCCCACCGGAAGCTGATGCCCAGCAAGGGATTCGGCGAGACCTTCCAGCCGGTCGAGGTGCTGGCGCAACTTCGCGCCGGTGACGAACGTGCCGGAGCCTTGCACGCGAGTGATCAGGCCTTCGCCCCGCAGCAGTTCGAGCGCTTCCCGAATGGCGTTGCGGCTCACTCCCAGTTCAGCGGCCAGGGCGGATTCCGACGGCAGCGCCGGGCGGGCGGCGGCCAAGCCGCCGTAGGCGCCTTCGAGGATCTGACTGCGCAACACGTCGCGGACCCACCGCGCCGCGTCTGCCCGGGTACCGGCGTACTCCCGTGTGACAGGACGGGGAAAGTCCTTGGGAGGGATGTGCGGGCGCCGGGGCATGGGCCCACTGTGCCACCAATGACGGGGGTGGCGGTTAGCGGAATGTTACGCCACCTGGCCGGGGGTTACGCGGTAGGCCAGGCCATATACCGCGGCGTTAGCGGTGGTGTTTCGCCACCCGCATGTCAGGGTGCGACGCAGCGGAACCCGATGTGGGTGGTCGCGCTGTCCTGCGACTGCGACGACCGCGCGGCCGGACGGTACCGGTGGCAGTACTCCGGTGCACACAGGTGCGAGCCGCCCTTGAGCGTCTGCAACACGGCGGGATCACCGGTCGCCGGCGTGGGGCAACAGCTGGCCGCCAGGTGGTGGCCGGCGCTGTAGCGAGTCGTGGTCCACTCCCACACGTTGCCGATCATGTCGACCAGGCCAAACCCGTTGGGCGCGAACGTTCCTACCGGCGAGGTACCCGTCCATCCGCGAGCGCCGTCATTGCGGTAGGGGAACTTCCCCTGCCAGGTGTTGGCCATGAGCTCGCCGCCGGGCGCGACGTCGTCGCCCCACGCATAGGTCGACGAGGTGCCGGCGCGCGCCGCGTACTCCCACTGCGCTTCGCCGGGCAGCCGCCGTCCCGCCCAGCTCGCGTAGGCGGCGGCGTCCGGATAGGCCACCTGGACCACCGGGTGGTCGAGCCGATCCTCGATCGAGGACCCCGGCCCGAACGGCTGCCGCCAGCAGGCGCCCGGCACCCAAGCCCACCACTGCCGCCAGGCACGCAGATCCACCGGTCCCGCGGTCGGGGTGAACACGAGCGCACCGGGTTTGAGGTCCTCGGCCGGCACGCCGGGGAAGTCCTGTGGATCCAGGGCGTTCTCCGCGACAGTGACGTAGCCGGTCTGGTCGACGAATTCGGCGAACTGCGCATTCGTCACCGGATGACGCTCGATCGAAAACGGGCGCACGGTCACTTCGTGCACGGGTGATTCCTCGGGGTAGAAAGCGTTGGACCCCATGAGGAAGGCGCCGCCGGGAAGGTCGATCAACTCGGTGAGCATGCCGCCAGGCTATGCGGTCCGGCGCTCGGCCGGCGGCTGACGGGTGGACCCGGAGCACCGCACCGCGCCTTGCGGGCGTCCGGCGCCCCGCCGACGGGCCGCCCGGCCGCAGGAATACTGTAAGAGCCACAGTAGCGCTCCGCTTTCCGCGGCGAGCCCGAGAGGAGCCCCGTGACACGGCAGCCGTCGACGCCCACCCCGCGCCCGCCCGAGGGCGACTGGCTGGGCACCGCCTACCTGAGGTTCGAACGCCACGGCCCGATCGCGGTGTGCACCATCGACCGGCCCGAGGCCCGCAACGCCCTCACGCCGGCCATGTACTTCGGGATCCGGTGTGCGGTCGGGCGCCTCAACGAGGACCCGGATTTGGCCGGCTTGCTGATCACCGGCACCGGGGACGTGTTCGCGCCCGGCGGTGACATGGGCGGTGGGGGAGCCGACGACAACTGGATCACCTTCGGCTCCGCGCTGGGCATGGACGTCACCCCGTTCGACGCGGTGCGCACGTCCGCCAAGCCGGTCGTCTCCGCGGTCAACGGGCTCTGCCAGGGTGGTGGCTTCCAGATCGCTTTGTGCAGCGATCTTTCCGTGGTCAGCGAGCGGGCGACGTTCCGGGTGCCCGAACTGTTCCGCGGCTACGCCGACACCTACTACAGCCAGATGCTGACGCGGGTCGTCGGGCCGGTGCGCACCCGCGACCTGATGTTCACCGGGCGCGTCCTCACCGCCGCCGAGGCGCTCGACTGGGGCCTGATCGCCCGGGTGGTGCCGCACGGCGACCTTCTCGAGGAGGCCAAAGTCGTTTTGGCGCAATGCTGCCGGACCGCGCCGCGGGCCCGCGGCGTCATCAAGTCCAGCATCGACAACTACCTGGGCCTCTACGACCGCATCGGCATGTCGAGCAGTCTGTCGGATGAGGAAGCGCGGGAAGGATTCCGTGCGTTCAAGCAGCGTCGCTCGCCGGACTGGGTGCACCCGGCGCTGCGCACCGAGGGCCGGCTATAGGTCCACCCAGTCGCCGTGGGCGGCGACCCGCAATCGGTCGCCGATGCCCGCCTGGTCGAACGCCGTGACCACGTCGTCGAGCCCTTCGCTGAAATGCGCCCAGCCGTCGAAGTGTGCGGGGACCACCACGCGCGCGCCCAGGAGCTCGGCGGCGGCGGCCGCACGCGCCGAGGTCAACGTCAACGGGCGGCCGCGCTCCTTGGCCGGCACGCGGGCGGCCCCGGCGAACAGCACGGCGACGTCGATGGGGCTGCAACGCCCGGCGACGTCTTTGACCGCGGCCATCGACGCGTTGTCCCCACTGAGATAGACCGTGGGCAGGCCCGGGCCGCTCAGCACGAAACCCGTGACCTCACAGTTGACGTGGCCGCCGGCGTCGCGCTGCCCGTCGGCGGGGCCGTGGACCGCCGGAACGGCCTGCACCGCAACGCCATCGGTGAGCTGGTGGGACTCCCAGGGCGCCAGTCCGAGCGCCGGCGGCCCCAGCCGGTCGGCGGCGCCGGGGTGGGTGAGGAGCAGCGGCGCGGCCAGCGCCATCAGGCGTCCCGCGTCATCGAAGTTGTCGGGATGCTGATCGTGACTGACCAGCACCGCGTCCACCGAGCCCAGCGCCTCGGCGCCCACCGCGGGGCCTTGCAGCTTGGTCAGGTATCCGTGGTCCCCGGGCGGATCGAAGGTGGGGTCCATGACGATCCGCAAACCGGCGATGTCGATGACGGTGGTGGGGCCGCCCAGCACCGCGATCGCGAGGTCGCGTCGCCGCGCGTCGACCTCGGCGCTCATATCGCCCGTCCACGGTCGCGCCAAAACGGTTCGCGCAGCTGTGCTTTCAAGATCTTCCCGCTGGCGTTGCGCGGCAGTGCTTCGACGAAGTCCACCGTGCGCGGGCACTTGTAGCCGGCCAGGTGCCCGCGGCAGAACGCGATGACACCGTCCGCGTCGACCTCGCCGCTGGCCACCACGATCGCCTTGACGGATTCCCCCCAGAAGTCGTCGGGCACCCCGATGACCGCCGCGTCGGCGATCGCCGGATGCTTGGTCAGCACGCTTTCCACCTCCGGGCCGTACACGTTCTCGCCGCCGGTGATGATCATGTCCTTCAACCGGTCCTCGACGAAGACGTAGCCGTCGGCGTCCAGCCGTCCGACATCGCCGGTGCGCACCCAGGCGTCGGCGGTGACCGTCTCGGCCGTCGCGTCCGGGCGGTTGAGGTATCCGCTCATGTTCTGGTTGCTGCGCACCCAGATCTCGCCCGACTCACCCGGCGGCAGCGCGGCACCGGACTCGGTGTCGACGATCCGAATTTCGCAGCCGAGCACCGCTTTTCCGGCCGACAGCTGCAACTCGGGCCGCTCGACGTCGCGGTGCTCGTCGTCACCGAGCGCCGTGACCGCCCCGCACAGTTCGGTCTGCCCGTACACCTGGACGAATTTGGTGTCCGGCCACGTGGCGAGCGCCCGGTGCAGCAACGGCAACGGCATCGGCGCCGCCCCGTACACGATGTAGCGCAGGCGGGCGACCGTGGCCACGGCCGCGGCGCCGCCGTCGAGGAACCGGGCGATCACCGGCGGCACGAAGAACGCGTGCGTCGCCCCGTCGCCCAGCGCCGCCATCAGGGCGGCGGCCTCCGGCTCGCGGGTCATGATCGTCGGCACCCCGGCGCGAATCCCAAACAGCGCGTAGCCAATTCCGCCCACGTGGAACAGGGGCATGGCCACCAGGTTGGCATCGCCGTCGGCGAAGGGGAAAGACGACGCGAGGTTCGCCGCGTGGTTGACCAACGCCCGCTGGCTCAGCAGCACACCCTTGGGCCGCCCGGTGGTGCCGGAGCTGTAAATGACCAGCGCCGTGTCGTTTTCTTCAACGTCCGGGTCGCTCTCGGCGGGATCCGCGGCGGCGAGCAATGTCTCGTACTCGTCGCCGACTTCGATGATCCGCTGCAGGCCCGGCACCCGGTCGGCGGCCACCGCGGCGGCCGGGTGCAGCTCGGCGCCGACAATGAGCGCCCGCGCAGCGCTGTCGGCGAGCACGTGCACCATCTCCTCGCCCGCGATGCGCCAGTTGACGATGGTGGTCACCGCGCCGATCGACGCCGCCGCGAACAGCACCTCGAGGCAGGCGGGGTGATTCTTGTCGAGGAACGCGACGCAGTCGCCGCGCTCGATGCCCGCCGCGCGCAACATCCCCGCGACCCGCCGGATCCGCGAGCTCCACTGCGTCCAGGACCATTGCGTCGCGCCGAACCGGATGGCGACCGCGTCGGGCCGCTGCTGCGCGTGTCGGTCGACGAACCCGGCGAGCGTTTCCGTCGTGTGTGCCGTGACGTCGGCTGGTGGCATGAACCCCTCCGAATCGGGTCGCTTCGCCCATCGTGGTGCGTTACGCGCATGCTACGGCCACCCCCGGCGGGGTGGCGTGCCACCATGATCTATCCGGTCGACGATCTATCCGGTCGACTTACCCGGCTGGACTTACCTGCCAGCTGACCCGACGGAGGGTGGACATGGTGACTCCCGATCGCGCCCGTTCCCGCACCTTCGTCGTCACCGGCGCCGCATCCGGCATCGGCCTGGCGACCGCGCGGCGGCTGCTGGCCGAGGGCGGCGCGGTCGTGGGCGCCGACGTGGCCGACCCGCCGGATTTGGGTCCCGGCTTTCGGTTCGTGGCGGCCGACGTGACCGACGAGGACGCGGTGGCCGCCGTGTTCGCCGCCGTCCCGGCCCGCCTCGACGGGGTCTTCCATGCGGCCGGTGTGGCCGGCGGCGGCCCCGTGCATCTGCTCGACCGCACCGAATGGGACCGGGTCGTCGGGGTCAACCTCACCGGGACGTTCCTAGTGGCCAAGGCGGCGCTGGCCCGGATGATCGAGCAGCCGCGGGTGGACGGTGAGCGCGGTTCGCTGGTGACCGTCGCCAGCGTCGAAGGGCTCGAGGGCACGGCGGGCGGCAGCTCCTACAACGCGGCCAAGGGCGGTGTCGTGCTGCTCACCAAGAACATCGCGCTCGACTACGGGCCGAGCGGCATCCGGGCCAACGTCGTCTGTCCCGGCTTCATCGAGACGCCGCTGGCCGACAGCGTCCTGCGGCTCCCCGGGATGGAGGGCCCACTGATCTCCATCACCGAAGAGCACGCCCTGCAGCGGCTGGGCCGGCCGGAGGAGGTCGCGGCCATGGCCGCGTTCCTGCTGTCGACCGACGCCTCCTTCGTCACCGGACAGGCCATCGCGGTCGACGGCGGTTACACCGCCGGGCGCGATCATGGCGTGGTGGCGCTCTTCGGGTTCCCCCGCAACTAGGATTCGGCCATGAACGCGCAACTGACGCCCGACGACGCGATCGAGGCCATCCGGGGCACCGGGGGAGCGCAGCCGGGATCGCGGGCGCTGCACGCCAAGGGCACCCTGTACCGCGGCACGTTCACCCCGACCCGTGACGCCCGGATGCTCTCCCGCGCAACGCATCTGGACGGCTCGCCGGTGCCGGCGCTGGTCCGCTTCTCCAACGGTTCGGGCAATCCCAAACAGCGCGACGGGGCGCCCGGCGTGCGCGGCATGGCCGTGAAGTTCCGCTTGCCCGACGGCAAGACCACCGACGTGTCGACGCAGACCGCCAAACTGTTCGTCTCCAGCACGCCCGACGGCTTCGTCGACCTGCTCAAGGCCATGCGACCCGGCGTCACGACACCGCTGCGGCTCGCCAAGTATTTCCTAACCCACCCGCGCACGCTCGGCGCGTTGCCGGGGGTGCGCGAGGCCAACCGGGTGCCGGCGAGTTATGCGACCGTCGAGTACCACGGCCTGCACGCCTACCGCTGGCTGGCCGCCGACGGCAGCGCGAGGTTCGTTCGCTACCACCTGGTTCCGGCCCCCACCGCGGCCCGGCCGCCCGACGACGCGGCGCGACGCGAGGACGCGGACTTCCTCACCGAGGAGCTGGACGAGCGGCTGGCCACCGGGCCGGTGCGCTTCGAGTACCGGGTGCAGATCGCCGGCCCCGGCGATTCGACGGTCGACCCATCGGCCGCCTGGCAGAGCAGCCAGGTGGTCACCGTCGGCACGCTGGAGATCATCGGACGCGACACCGAACGCGAGCGCGGCAACGACATCGTGGTGTTCGACCCGATGCGGGTGACCGACGGCATCGAACCCTCCGACGATCCCGTGCTGCGGTTTCGCTCGCTCGCGTACTCCGCATCGGTGAAGCTGCGCACCGGGGTGGACCGCGGCGCCGAAGCGCCGCCTGTGTGACCACGGTCTCACGGGAGGCGACTCGATCGAAATCGGCCGCAGGGTAGGGTTTTTCTCCTGTGGCGCCTCTGCATATGTTGCTGATCTGCCTGGCCGGGCTCGGTGCCGGCGCCATCAACGCGCTGGTCGGCTCCGGCACCCTCATCACCTTCCCGACGCTGGTGGCGCTGGGCTACCCGCCGGTGACGGCCACCATGTCGAACGCGACCGGTCTGGTCGCCGGCAGCGTGTCGGGCACCTGGGGCTACCGCGCGGAGCTGAGCGGGCAGTGGCGGCGGCTGCGGTGGCAACTCCCGGCGTCGTTGCTCGGCGCCGTCGTGGGCGCCTACCTGCTGCTGCACCTGCCCGAGAAGGTGTTCGTCGACGTCGTCCCCGCGCTCATGGTGCTGGCCCTGGTGCTGGTGGTGCTGGGGCCGCGGATCCAGGCGTGGACGGTTCGGCGCGCCGAGGTGGCGGGCCGCTCACCCGAGCACGTCAGCCGGGGCCGGATGGCCCTACTGGTTTTCGGCACCTTCGCCGTCGGCGTCTACGGCGGCTACTTCACCGCCGGGCAGGGGATTTTGCTGGTCGGTGTCATGGCCGCGCTGCTGCCCGAATCCGTGCAGCGCACCAACGCGGCCAAGAACCTGCTGGCGCTCGTCGTGAATGTGGTTGCCGCCGTAGCCTATACGCTGGTCGCGTTCCACCGGATCAACTGGCCCGTCGCCGGGCTGATCGCGGCGGGATCGTTGGTCGGCGGGCTGATCGGGGCGCGCTACGGCCGACGGTTGTCGGGCAATGCGCTGCGCGCGACCATCGTGGTGGTGGGGCTGATCGGGTTGTACCGTTTGCTCTCAGTGGCCTGATCAGCTCAGCGTCGCGGCCGCCACCTCGGCGACGACGTCGGCGACGTCGCCCCGTTTGCGCCAAGCCCGCAACTGGCGCATCGCCCCGTTGCCGCGGGCCGCGACGCGGTCCAGCGTGTCGACGACGTGGTCATACTCGCCGAGCGCCTCGAGCGCTGGACGCACCCGGTGCACCAGCACGTCCAACTGCTGCCGCGCCGGCACGGCGCCCCGGCCGTGGATGAGATCCAGCGCATCGCCGGCCAATCCGTCGTGCGCCGCCTTCCAGTAGGCGGCCCGCAGCGCGCCCGGCGGCAACCGGGCCGCGTCGTCGTCGCGGGCCTGCAGGGCCGTCATCACCAGCGCCCGGATCAAGGTGGCGAGCAGGACCGTCTCGTCGACGGTTGCCGGCACGTCGGCCACCCGGACCTCGACGGTGGGGAAGTCGGCCGACGGGCGCACGTCCCAATAGACCATGCCCTTGTCCAGGATCACCCGCGCGTCGACCAGCATGGCGACCGCGCGGTCGTACTCGTCCGGCGAGGCGAAGTAGGGCGGCGGACCCGCGGCCGGCCAGCGTCGCCATAAAATGCTGCGCCAGCTCGCAAATCCGCTGTCGGCGTTGCGGTACAGCGGCGAATTGGCGCTAAGTGCAAGCAAATATGGGAGCCACGGCCGCAGCCAGTTGCTCACGTGGATGGCGGCCGGGCGGTCGGGAACCTGCACATGAACGTGGCATCCGCAGATGCCCTGCTCGTGGGCGACCATCCCGAATTCGGCGCCGATGCGCTGATAGCGCGGGGTGTCGGTGACCGGGAATTCTCGCGGCGTCACCGGCGGCAACCCGGAGGCCAGCAGCCGCACCCCCGCCGCCTCGGCTGCCTGCGCCGCGGTGCGGCGCAACCGCGTCAACTCCTCGCGCAGTTCCGAGGCGGTCGCGACCACGCTGGAGGTGGTCTCCACCTGGCAGCTGCTCAGTTCGCGCTGCAGCTCGACGCCGCGGCGCTCGGCCTGCGCGGCCACGTCGGCGTTGCGCGGAACGGGTTCGCCGCTGTCGGGATCGACAACCAGGAACTCTTCTTCTGCGCCGATCGTCGGAAGGTCACTCATGCGGTCGAAAGATCAACTCGCAGAACGTCACCCGATTACCAGCGCGCGGCCGCGGCGAGCGCGGAATCGACCGTCGGATAAACCGGCAGTGTGCGGCCGAGGCCGCATGCGTCGACGACTCGCGCGACGAACTGGTCGAGGCTCACCAGCCGCAATTCGACGCCGCGCTCCCGGCAACGCTTCGCCTGCTCGGCGAGGACGGCGAACGCGCAGCAACCCATGAAGTCCAGGCCGCTGACGTCCACCACCAGGGGTCCGGGCGCGGCGACCACGGCGGCCGCCTCGCTCACCAGGTGCCGCCAGGTCTCCTCGTTGCAGGCGTCGACCTCGCCGCCGGCGTAAATCAGCACCGCCGGGCCGCGGCGGTCGGTGGTGGCGCGCAGGGTGCTGTGGGGGTCGCCCAGTTCGTAGACCAGCTTGCTGCTCAGCGAGACGCGAGGGCCTAGGGGTTCGGCAATAATTGAACTCATGGTGGACTCCCTAATCGGCGTCCGAACCGCCGCGATGGATGCCCGTCCTATTGTCTGAAGACAGACTATTTCGCGAGTGCGAATCTCTTTTCTATAACGCGCCGGGGTCGTCTGTCCATACGTTTCGACCTAAGAGTTTTGTAAGTCTTGCCGTGTGAATATCCCAGCGTGCGACACCCGCCGGTCACCCGCGGCTGACGGCCCCTGACCTCGGCGAACGGGAGGCGGTCGGCGCGGCAACACCGTCGTGGAGGCGACGGGCCGGCGCGTCGTGGGCTGTGTCTTTTCGCGACGCAATATGGTCTTTCGCCCGCGATATTCGCCCGTTTAGCAAAATAATTCTGGCCGCCGCCTGAGCAAAAAAGCGGTGCGGGTTTTCCGCGATCGCTCGGCTAGCCGCTCTCCGACACCGCGTCCGGCGCGGCGGCCTTGCGGTGGTGTTCGGCCTCCAGTTCGGCGACCATCCGGGAGGTGCGCTCGCGCAACAGGATCGCCGCCGTGCCCCCGAGTACCACGGCGATCAGCAGCCCGATCCAGGAGAACCGCTCCAGCCAGCGCTCGGCGGCCATGCCGGCGAAGTACACCAGCGCCGTGGTGCCGCCCGCCCAGCAGACGGCGCCCGAGACGTTCGCCGTGAGGAACCGCGGGTAGTGCATCTTCAAAGCCCCCGCCAGCGGCCCGGCGAAGATCCGCAGCAGCGCGATGAAGCGGCCGAAGAAGACGGCGCGCGAACCCCACCGACTGAACAGTTTCTCGGCCAGCGCGACGTGCCCGGGGCCGAAGTGGCGGGGGAATCGCCGGCCGAGCCGGTCGAACAGCGGCATACCGAAGCGGCGCCCCACCGAATAGCCGATCGAGTCCCCGATCACCGCGCCCAGCACGGCCGCGGCGCCGACGCCGACCGGGTTGACGGCCAGGTCGTGATGCGACGACATCAGCGCCGCCGTCACCAGCACGATCTCGCCCGGCAGCGGGATGCCCAGGCTCTCGACCCCCACCACACCGCCGACCACCAGGTAGACCGCAAGGGGCGGGATCGAGTGCAGCAAGGCCTCCACGTCCATGCGTCAAGGATGCCTGACCGTGACCCGATCCGCGGCCTAAAGGCTGCGTCGGAATTCGCTGGGCGCGCGCAGGTCTTCCAGGCGCGGTCGTTTCGGTGCGCGCCCGTCGTAGGACGACAACCCGCGCAACCGGCGCCAGATCCAAGGGAAGAAACTCGCCTGCGTCCAGCGCAGCTGCTCGTAGGTGCCTGCCGCGAAGGAACGCTGGGTGGGTCGGAGGCCCGGCTGAGCCCAATCGTGGTTGCTCTCAGGCAGATTGAGGGCTTCCGCGGCCGCCGCCGCGAACAGCATGTGCCCCTTGGTGGACGCGTGCACCCGGTCGATGGCCCAGGTGTCCAGCTCGCGCATCGAGGGCGCGTTGTACAGGTCGACCAGGGCGAACCCGTAGCGCTCGGCGGCTCCGCGGATCGCCGCGTTGATCCGGGTCAGGCGCCCGGACACCAGTCGGCCGAGCGGGAGGAACTGCGCGACGTTGGGGAAGGTGGTCGTCACCACCGTGGCGCCG
The DNA here is from genome assembly GCF_001672685.1 of Mycobacterium sp. E2462. Classification (NCBI taxonomy): domain Bacteria; kingdom Bacillati; phylum Actinomycetota; class Actinomycetes; order Mycobacteriales; family Mycobacteriaceae; genus Mycobacterium; species Mycobacterium sp. E2462. Next base: position 34,764 of record NZ_LZKC01000011.1, on the reverse strand, counting down.
GATTGGGCCAGCGCGGCGTAGACGCGTTCCAGGTCCGCCAGGGCGGGGCCGAACGACCGCCCGGGCTGGATGACGTCGTTCATGCCCGCGCAGACGGTGATGAGGTCCGGCTGCATCGCCAGCGCCGGGGGCACCTGCTCGGTGAGGACGTGGCCGATCCGTTTGCCGCGAATCGCAAGGTTGGCGTACTGCAGCCCCGGGTAGAGCGAGTCGACCATCACCGCGAGACGGTCGGCGAACCCGAGCAGGCCGACGGTGTCGTCGCCGTCCCACAGGCCCTCGGTCTGGCTGTCACCGATGGCGACGTAACGGTGATATCCAGCGTGAATAGCGCCGTGCACGAAGCCGACAATAGTAGGTTCGGCGTCCGCAGTGATGGCACACAACGCCCCGCGGCCGTCGATCAGCGTCGTTGAGCACGGCGGGAGCCCCGGCAGTTGTGCACTTCACAGCTCCCGGGCACCTGATCGGCCCGGCAGCGCTACCAGCGGGGGCAGCGCCTGCTGCCCGGCCAACCCGAGGCGGGGTCGTGCGCGCCTCGCGCTTGGTGTCGCGGGCCCTCGGGGTGGGCATCACGGCCCGCGTCGGGTCGGCCGTTACCGCCCTGGTCCGCGCCGTGTAAAGCTCGGCGCCGCAAGCCATTACGGCTCAGCGCTGATAAATGCTGGCCAGCCAGACGTGCAGCAGCGCGTCGATCACCCGGTCCTCGGGAATCGCCTGCTCCTCGCCGGTGAAGGTTGCGGCCATCACCCGCTCGCTCAGCATGTTCAGCGCCACCGACAGGTCCTCCGCCGGTACCGTCGCGGGAGCCACGCCGCGGCCGCGCTCGGCCTTGATCGCCACGGTGGTGTGGTAGGTCCACTTCTGCATCAGGGCCGCCCACAGCTGGCGTACCTCGGGGTTGGTCGCCGTGGCCGCCGCGCCGGCGACCGCGACCGCGCGGTGCGCGCCCGACACCTCGAAAAACGACTCGATGCGGGCGCGCCAGGCGGCCGCCGGGTCGTCGGCCGGGATGGCGCCCCACGACCGCAGCGCCGTCTGCGCCTTGGTGTTCATCTGGTCGAGCAGCGACAGCAGCACCGCGTTCTTGGAACGGAAATAAAAATAGAAGGTGGGCCGCGAAATGCCCGCGCCCTTTGCTAGGTCGTCGACGGAGAAATCCGCCAGCGGCCGTTCCTGCAGCAGTCGCTCGGCGGTCGCCAAAATGGCCTGCTCCCGGTCGTCACCGGCGTGCGCCGAGGACCGCCTGGCCCGCGAGGCGTGCGCATATCTGGTCTGTGTCGGCACGTCGGACACGCCCGTTACTGTATGGGCACGTCGATTTACGACACCGAAACGATCGATGAAAACCAGCGATATTGCTGATTAAGAGCAGCGTTTTGCTGCGCGCCCACCCCGAATTCGACGGCGGGCGCCGATATGCGTCAGGTGTCCGCGTCGCCGGTGGGGGTCAGCTCCCGGTCGGCCGCAACGATCTCGATCGACAGGCACTCGCCCAGGGCGTGCGCCGCGGCCCAGTCGCCGGCGCACACCGCCCGTTCCAGCTCGTCGACCAGCGGGCTGTCGACGCCCAACTCGGCCAGCCACGCCGACACCGTCGCCGTGATCTGGTGCGCGGGCACCAGCGCGATGTGGTCGTTGCGCAACCGGTCGGTCAGTTGATAGATCGTGGTCGTCATCGGCCTACGCGCTACCCAATGTTGCCGCCACTTAAGCGAATTCATGGTCGCCTCCCCATCAGCCACAGCGATGTGCGTGACCACCGCCCCAGCTCGACAAGCTGTTTCATCATCGCACTCGCCAACCTAATTTCGCAGTTGAATCGCCGAGCCAATTAACGCCGCGTCAACGAGGCGCGGCCCGACTGGGCCATGATGCGTTCCAACACGGTGTGCGACAGGTCCCCGTTGTCGGCCACCCGGGCGAGCCCCCGGCGGCGCAGGAACGTGTCCAACCGTCGATCCGGGGACCAGTCGGCGTAGGTCGCACCGAGGTAGTGCGAATCCAGAAACTCCTCAGCCAACGCGTCCAGGTCCGAATCGGTCATCAACAACGGTGGGTTAACACCCATGGCCGTCAAGCTCCTTTGTTCACCCCGCAACTCACCGCAGCCAAGTTACGTCTGCGGACGTCACTATTTCGTAACGCACGGATTGCGGAACGGAGCCAAAGTCGTTGCCGCAGTTCAAAGGTGCTGTCCACGATCGCGATTCGCAGTCCGCGCGGCCGGTGTCGCCGGCGGTGGCGGCCGGTCCGAACATGCCCGCCACGCGCGCACCGCGGCCGGACCATGAGGCACTCTGGAGATAACGCTGCCGGGCCGCTCAGCCGAGTGCCGCCTCACGTGAGGGAGCGTGACGACCGAGGAGCGTGAAGTCCCGTGAGTGCCCACGACCCGTCCACCGGGGAGTCCGTCGGCCGCCGCCGCAAGGTATTGCGCGTGCTGCGCGGGTCGTCGGCCCCGATGAGCATCGTCGCGATCGCCGAGGTACTCGATGTGCACCCCAACACCGTGCGCTTTCACCTGGAAAGCCTGGTCGCGGACGGCCAGGTCGAGCACGTCGAGTTGGAACGCAAGGGGCCCGGTCGCCCGCCGTTGATGTTCCGCGCCGTGCGGCAGATGGATCGCGGCGGGACACGCCACTACCGGCTGCTTGCCGAGGTCCTGGCCGCGGCCTTCGCGGCCGAACCGGACCCGGGCGCCAAGGCCCGCGCCGCGGGCCGGGCCTGGGCGCGCAAGACGGAGGTGGCGTTGCCGTCGTCGCCCGATGCCCCGGCCACCGCCGACGAGGCCATCGAGCACCTCATCGACGTGCTCGACGACCTCGGCTTCGCCCCCGAGCACCGCATCGGCGAGGGCGGACATCAGCTCGGCCTGCGGCACTGCCCGTTCCTCGAGCTGGCCGAGAACCGCACCAGCGTCATCTGCCCCGTGCACCTCGGCCTCATGCAGGGCACCGTCGAGAGCATGGGAGCGCCGCTGTCGGTGGACGCACTCGAGCCGTTCGCGGAGCCCGACCTGTGCCTGGCCCACCTGACCCTGCTGCAGCCGGCCCGGTGACCCGCGGACCGGCCATCGCCGCGGCGCTGACGTTCGTCTGGCTCGGCATGGTGCTGGCCATCTCGTTCCTGGAGGCGCCGCTGAAGTTCCGGGCGCCGGGCGTGACGCTGCAGATCGGGCTCGGCATCGGGCGGCTGGTCTTCCGCGCGCTCAACGCCGTCGAGGTGGTCTTCGCGCTCGTCGTCGGCGCGATCGCGGCGGCCGGCCCCACCCCGACGGGCGCGGTCGTGGCGGTCGGCGCCGCCGCCGCCGCGCTGGCCGTCCAGTTGGTGGCGGTGCGGCCCCGGTTGACGCGCCGCTCGGACGCGGTGCTCGCCGGCCGTGACGGGCCGCGCTCGCGCGCCCACTACGCCTACATCGGCCTGGAGGCGGTCAAAGTCGTCGCGCTTGTGGCGGCGGGGATACTGCTAATCGCCGGCTGACCGGCCGCCGATCGCAAAGGACTGCGCCATGGAATCCGTCTCGCTCACCGCGCTCGCCGCCGAGAAGCTCGCCGAGGCCCGGCAAGCGCACAGCGGCCGCGCAGCGCACACCATCCACGGCGGCCACACCAACGAACTGCGGCAGACCGTGCTCGCCCTGCTCGGCGGCCACGACCTGTCCGAACACGACAGCCCCGGCGAGGCGACCCTGCAGGTGCTGTCCGGTCACGTCCGGGTGACCGCCGGCGCCGACGCCTGGGACGGCAGAACGGGGGATTACGTCGCCCTCCCCACCGCCCGGCACGCCCTGCACGCGGTCGAGGACTCGGTGATCCTGCTGACCGTGCTCAAAACTCTCCCGCAGGCGCACTAGGCGATGCTCGGCACCGACTGGTCACGCGCGTTCGGGCTGCGCGCGCCGATTCTCAACGCCCCGATGGGCGGGGTCGCCGGCGGACGCCTGGCCGCCGCGGTCACCGCGGCCGGCGGGCTGGGCATGGTCGGCATGGGCAGCGTCGCCACCAGGGAACTGCTGCGGACCCAGCTGCAACACGTGCGGGGCACCTTCGGCATCGGCCTGGTCGACTGGGTGATGCGCAACGAGGCGGGCCTGCTGGAGGACGCCCTGGCCGCCCGGCCGGCGCTGCTGTCGGTGAGCTTCGGCACGGACTGGTCCTGGGTGGGCAAGGCGCACGACGCCGGAATCCCCACCGTCACACAGGTTTACGACGGCAGTGGGGCGCGCCGGGCCGTCGACGCCGGCGTCGACATCCTGGTCGCCCGGGGCGCCGCGGGCGGCGGTCACGGCGAGACCAGGCTGGCCACGCTGCCACTGCTGGACGCCGTGCTCGACGCCGTGACGGTGCCCGTGCTCGCCGGTGGCGGCATCGCCTCGGCGCGCAGCCTGGCCGCGGTGCTCGCGGCCGGGGCGAGCGGGGCGTGGGTGGGAACCCGCCTGGCCGCCTGCCCGGAGGCGCTCTCCGGGGACGCCAGCCGCCGCGCGCTGATCGCGGCGCGCGCCACCGATACCACGGTCACCCGGGCCTTCGACGTCGCGCAGGACCGGCCGTGGCCCGCCCATTTTCCGTCACGGGTGTTGACCAACGACTTCGTCGAGCGCTGGACGGGCCACGAGGACACCTTGGACGCGCAGGCCCGCGAGGAACTGGCGGCCTCGATCGCCGCCGACGATCGTCGGGTGGCCCCCGTGGACGCCGGCCAGGGGGTGGGCATGATCCGCGACGACGCGTCGGTCGCCGAGGTGATCGACGAAATGTGTTCGGGCGCTGAGCAATTGCTGAGCCGTTGGGGTCAGACCGCGCGCAAGTAGCGCTTGGCGATGACGCGCTGGGTCAGCGACACCAGCGGGCCGCCCGCCTTGCTCCACCACGCCGCGGGCCGCGAGAACGACGACACCTCCGCGAACACCGCCGATGTGTCCGGCTCGTAGCGCACGACGAAGCGTTCCTCGCCGGACTCCGGGTGGCCGGGCAGCGTGCCATAGCCGAACCCGCGGAGGTCGGGCTCGTCGACGACGTACACCACGCGGCAGGGAGCGGGCAAAAAGCCCATCCGCACCACCACCACGGCATCCACCGCCACCACGTCCGAGCTCGCCTGCACCCGCAGCCCGGCGCCGCGCTGCATGCCCCAGTGCAGCACCGCGTCGGCGGCCCGCTCGAAACGTGCGCGGCCGGTGCCGATCTGGGCCTGTACGTGCAGGTGACCGTAGCCGGCGGGCCGGTCGCCCGACGCGGTCGCGCCCACCTCGGCGTAGGTCAACGCAAGTTCTTCAAGCGCTGCCAGATCCACCCGTTCAGCTTGCCACGGGCGCTGTGCACGCGGCGCCCGGCGCGTACCGTTTAACATTGTGACCGCACAGAACTCGAAAACCGTTGCCGAAGCGTCCGGAACGTTCACGCTCGGTGGTGATCTGACCGTCAACCGACTCGGCTTCGGCGCCATGCGCCTGACCGCCAAGGGTGTCTGGGGCCCGCCGGACGACCGTGACGAATGCGTGCGGGTGCTGCGGCGCGCCGTCGAACTCGGCGTCAACTTCTTCGACACCGCCGATTCCTACGGCCCGTACGTGTCCGAGGAGATCATCCGCGAGGCGCTGCATCCCTACGACGGCCTGGTGATCGCCACCAAGGCGGGGTTGCTGCGCACCGGCCCGGACGTGTGGGTGCCGTTGGGTAACCCCAGTTACCTGCGCCAGGAATGCGAGATGAGCCTGCGCCGGCTCGGCGTGGACACCATCGACCTGTTCCAGCTGCACCGGATCGACAAGAATTTCCCGCTGGCCGACCAGGTCGGCGAGCTGCTCACGCTGAAGAACGAGGGCAAGATCCGCCACATCGGGCTCTCCGAGATCGGCGTCGAGCAGCTCGACGCCGCCCAGGAGATCACCGAGATCGTCTCGGTGCAGAACATGTACAACCTGTCCGCGCGGGGCGCCGAGCCGCTGCTGGACGCGGCGACCGAGCGTGGCGTCGGTTTCATCCCATGGTTCCCGCTGGCCGCCGGACCGCTGGCGGCCGCCGACGGGCCGTTGCAGCGCATCGCCGCCGACCACCACGCGACGCCGTCGCAGCTGGCGCTCGCGTGGCTGCTGAAACGCTCCCCGGTGATGCTGCCGATCCCCGGCACGTCGAAGGTCGCGCACCTGGAGGAGAACGTCGCCGCCGCCGAGATCACGCTGTCCGACGAGGAGTTCGAGACCCTCTCCGCGGCCGGGGGTCAACAGACGGTCTAACCACCGCGCGCAGGCGGGCACGCCGGGCAATACGGTGTGGTGATGGCCGGCGCACAGCAGCAGCATCCCGGCGGCGGGTTCAACCCGCCGGAACCGACCACCAAGGGCGGCCCGGACTACGGCAGGTTCGTCGACGCGGTGCGTTCGCTGCAGGACCTGGCGCGCGGCGCGGACGCCCCGGACGAGGTGTTCACCGAGGCCGCCGACCTCCTGGAGAAGGCGTCGGCGCTGCTGAGCCCGTTCGTGGCCGACGAATGGAATTCGCCGTCGGGGCGCCGGATGGACCTGCCGATGCGCGGCAACATCCAGACCATTCCCATGACAGCCCGCAAGACCGACGAGGGCCGCATCCAGGGCCAGGCGCGCTTCGCGCGCTACCACCTGGGCCGCAACGGCGCCGTGCACGGCGGCTTCCTGGGCCTGCTGTTCGACAGCGTGCTCGGGCTGACGTCCTCGGTGCTCACCGGCGGCCCCTACCAGCGCACCGCCTACCTCAAGATCGACTACCGGCACATCGTGCCGATCCAGACCGAATTGCAGTTCGACGCCGGCGTGGACCGGGTGGACGGCCGCAAGATCTTCGTGTCCGGCCGGTTGACCGACGGTGACACCCTGCTGACGGAAGCCGAGGCGCTGTTCGTGCGCCTCAAACCTGGCCAGCCCTGAGGCGCCTCGGCCCCGATAGCATGGCAGCGATCGTCAGACCCGAGAACAACGGAGAACCCCACCCATGAGCGCCCCCGCCGACCCCGTCCCCGCAACCGCCCCGATTCGGGTGGCCGCCGGGACCACCGCGGGCGCGGCGGTGGCAGACGCCGGGCTGCCGCGGCGCGGCACCCCCGACGCGGTCGTGGTGGTGCGCGACGGCGACGGCAAACTGCGCGACCTGAGCTGGGTGCCCGACGCCGACGCCGACGTCGTGCCCGTGGCCGCCAACACCGACGACGGCCGCAGCGTGATCCGGCACTCGGCCGCCCACGTGCTGGCCCAGGCCGTCCAGCAGCTGTTCCCGCACGCCAAGCTCGGCATCGGGCCGCCCATCACCGACGGCTTCTATTACGACTTCGACGTGGCGGAGCCGTTCACCCCCGAGGACCTCGACAAGCTGGAAAAGCGGATGCGCCAGATCGTCAAAGAGGGCCAGCTGTTCTCCCGCCGCGTCTACGAGTCCAAAGATCAGGCCCGTCAAGAACTTTCGGCCGAGCCGTACAAGCTGGAGCTGGTCGACGACAAGTCCGGCGACCCGGACGTGATGGAGGTCGGCGGCGACGAGCTGACGGCCTACGACAACCTCAATCCCCGCACGCGGGAACGGGTTTGGGGTGACCTGTGCCGTGGCCCGCACATCCCCACGACCAAGCACATCCCGGCGTTCAAGCTCACCCGCAGCTCGGCCGCGTACTGGCGCGGCGACCAGCGCAACGCGAGCCTGCAGCGCATCTACGGCACCGCCTGGGAATCCCAAGAGGCCCTGGACAAGCACCTCGAACTTATCGAAGAGGCGCAGCGTCGCGACCACCGCAAGCTCGGCGTGGAACTCGACCTGTTCAGCTTCCCCGACGAGATCGGTTCGGGGCTGGCCGTTTTCCACCCCAAGGGCGGCATCGTGCGCCGGGAGCTGGAAAACTACTCGCGGCGCCAGCACGAGCGGGCGGGCTACGAGTTCGTCAACACCCCGCACATCACCAAGGCGCAGCTGTTTCACACCTCGGGGCACCTGGACTGGTACGCCGACGGCATGTTCCCCCCGATGCACCTCGACGCCGAGTACAACGAGGACGGGTCGCTGCGCAAGCCGGGGCAGGACTACTACCTCAAGCCGATGAACTGCCCCATGCACTGCCTGATCTTCCGGACACGCGGCCGCTCCTACCGCGAATTGCCGTTGCGGCTCTTCGAGTTCGGCACGGTCTACCGCCTGGAGAAGTCCGGCGTCATCCACGGCCTGACCCGGGTCCGCGGCCTCACCATGGACGACGCCCACATCTTCTGCACCCGCGACCAGATGCGCGACGAGCTGCGCTCGCTGCTGCGCTTCGTCCTGGACCTGCTCAGCGACTACGGCCTCACCGACTTCTATTTGGAGCTGTCGACCAAGGATCCCGAGAAGTTCGTCGGCTCCGACGACGTCTGGGAGGAGGCCACCAGCGTGCTCGCGGAAGTCGGCGCCGAGTCCGGCCTGGACCTGGTGCCCGACCCGGGCGGGGCGGCCTTCTACGGCCCGAAGATCTCGGTGCAGGTCAAGGACGCGTTGGGCCGCACCTGGCAGATGTCCACCATTCAGCTGGACTTCAACTTTCCGGAGCGCTTCGCGCTGGAGTACACCGCCCCGGACGGCACCCGGCAACGGCCCGTGATGATCCACCGCGCGCTGTTCGGGTCGATCGAGCGGTTCTTCGGCATCCTCACCGAGCACTACGCCGGGGCGTTCCCGGCGTGGCTGGCCCCGGTACAGGCCGTCGGGATCCCCGTCGCCGACGAGCACCTGCCCTACCTGGAAAGCGTTGCCGCGCAACTCAAGGCGCACGGCGTGCGGGTCGAGGTGGACGGCAGCGACGACCGGATGGCCAAGAAGATCGTGCACCACACCGCGCAGAAGGTGCCGTTCATGCTGCTCGCCGGCGACCGCGACGTGCAGGCCGGCGCGGTGAGCTTCCGGTTCGGTGACCGCACCCAGATCAACGGGGTGCCCCGCGACAGCGCCGTCGACGCCATCGTCAAGTGGATCGCCGACCGTGAAAACGCCGTTCCCACAGCCGAACTCGTGAAGGTGTCCAGTGGTGAGTGACCCCGGAAAGGCCGACGGCGTCGACGACGCCATCCTCGACACGGGCGTCGGCGAGCGTGATCACCTGCAGCGCTTGTGGACGCCGTACCGCATGACGTACCTGGCCGAGTCGCCGATGAAGCGCGACCCCGGGGGCAAGCCCGACGAGCCGTTCAGCGACATCCCGCACCTGTCCGACGAGGACGGCCTGGTGGTCGCCCGCGGCGAGCTGGTCTACGCGGTGCTCAACCTCTACCCCTACAACCCCGGCCACCTGATGGTGGTGCCGTACCGGCGGGTTTCGGAGCTCGAAGACCTCACCGACGCGGAGAGCGCCGAGCTGATGGCGTTCATTCAGAAGGCGATCCGCGTGATCAAGAACGTGTCGCGGCCGCACGGCTTCAACGTCGGGCTGAACCTGGGCTCCTCGGCGGGCGGCTCGCTGGCCGAGCACCTGCATGTGCACGTGGTCCCGCGATGGGGCGGCGACGCGAACTTCATCACCATCGTCGGCGGCTCGAAGGTGATCCCGCAGTTGCTGCGCGAGACCCGCCGGCTGCTGGCGACGGAGTGGACCAACCAGCCATGAGGAGCGCCGCCCGATGAGCAAGGCGCCGTTTCTGTCCCGGGCGGCCTTTGCGCGGCTCACGGCCCCCACGGCGCGGGCGGCCCTGCGCCTCGGGCTGACCCCCGACAGCGTCACCCTGCTGGGCACCGCCGCGTGCGTCGCGGCGTCGCTCACGCTGTTCCCGCTGGGCAAGCTGTTCGCCGGGGCGTGCGTGGTGTGGTTCTTCGTGGTGTTCGACATGCTCGACGGGGCGATGGCCCGCGAGCGTGGCGGCGGCACCCGGTTCGGCGCGGTGCTCGACGCCACCTGTGACCGGGTCAGCGACGGCGCCGTGTTCTGCGGGCTGCTGTGGTGGATCGTGTTCACCGCCCACGACAAGCCGCTGGCGGCGGCGACCCTGATCTGCCTGGTCACCTCGCAGGTGATCTCCTACATCAAGGCCCGGGCCGAAGCCAGCGGCCTGCGTGGCGACGGCGGCCTGATCGAGCGCCCCGAGCGGTTGATCATCGTGCTGACCGGCGCGGGCGTGTCCGACTTTCCGTTCGTCGCCTGGCCGCCGGCGCTGCCGGTCGCGATGTGGCTGCTGGCGGTGGCCAGCGTGCTCACCTGCGGCCAGCGGTTGTACGCGGTGAAGAAGTCGCCGCAGGCCGCCGGACCGCTGCCCCGGACGGGGCAGCCGTGATCCTGCCCGAGCGGCTGACCCGCACCGCGACCGACTGGACGTACGCGGCCGGGTGGATGGCCGTGCGCGCGTTGCCGGAGTTCGCCGCGCGCACCGCCTTCGACACCGGGGCGCACTACGCCGCCCGCCGCGGGGGGCCGGCGCAGCTGCGCAAGAACCTGGCCCGCGTCACCGGCGTCTCGCCGGCCGAGGTGCCCGACGCGTTGATGCGCGAGTCGCTGGCGTCCTACGGCCGGTACTGGCGGGAGGCGTTTCGCCTGCCGTCGATGAACCTGGGCGAGTTGGCCGGCGAACTCGATGCGGCGTTCCGCGGCGCCGACAACCTGGACGCCGCGCTGGCCGCGGGAGGCGGGGCGATCTGCGCGCTGCCGCACAGCGGCAACTGGGACATGGCCGGGGTGTGGTTCACCCAGACCCGCGGGACCTTCGCCACCGTGGCCGAACGCCTGCAACCCGAATCGCTGTACCGGCGGTTCGTCCGCTATCGCGAGACCCTGGGCTTCGAGGTGTTACCGCTGTCGGGAGGGGACCGGCCGCCCTTCGACGTCCTGTGCGACCGGCTGCGCGCCAACGGGCTGGTGTGTCTGATGGCCGACCGCGACCTCACCCGCACCGGGGTGCAGGTCGACTTCTTCGGCGAGGCCACCCGGATGCCGGCCGGACCGGCGAAGCTGGCGGTCGCCACCGGGGCCGCCCTGCTTCCGGTGCACTGCTGGTTCGACGGGCCCGGGTGGGGTTTCGAGGTGTTCCCGCCCCTGGACACCAGCAGCGGCGACGTCGGCGCCATCACGCAGGCGCTCGCCGACCGGTTCGCCGCCAACATCGCCGCCCATCCCGAGGACTGGCACATGATGCAGCCGCAGTGGCTGGCCGACCTGTCCGAGGCCAGACAGGCCCGGCTCCGGGCCACCTGATGCGCATCGGCATGGTGTGCCCCTACTCGTTCGACGTGCCGGGCGGGGTGCAGTCGCACGTGCTGCAGCTGGCGGAGGTGATGCGCGGCCGCGGGCACCAGGTCAGCGTGCTCGCGCCGTTCTCGCCGCACACCACGCTGCCGGACTACGTCGTGTCCGGCGGGCGGGCCGTGCCCATTCCCTACAACGGCTCGGTGGCGCGGCTGCGCTTCGGGCCGGCGACCCACCGCAAGGTCAAGAAATGGCTCGCCGACGGGGATTTCGACGTCCTGCACCTGCACGAGCCGAACGCGCCGAGCCTGTCGATGCTGGCGCTGAACATCGCCGAGGGGCCGATCGTGGCGACGTTTCACACCTCGACCACAAAATCGCTGACGTTGTCGGTGTTCCAGGGCATCTTGCGGCCCATGCACGAGAAGATCATCGGCCGCATCGCGGTCTCCGACCTGGCCCGGCGCTGGCAGATGGAGGCGCTGGGCACCGACGCCGTCGAGATTCCCAACGGCGTCGACGTCGCCTCGTTCGCCGCCGCCCCGCGCCTGCACGGCTACCCGCGGCCCGGCAAGACGGTGTTGTTCCTGGGGCGTTTCGACGAGCCGCGCAAGGGCATGGCGGTGCTGCTGGACGCGCTGCCCCGGATCGTCGAACAGTACGAGGACGTGCAGCTGCTGATCGTCGGCCGCGGCGACGAGGACCAGCTGCGCGCCCAGGCCGGCGCGCTGGCGCGACACCTGCGGTTCCTCGGCCAGGTCGACGACGCGGGCAAGGCGTCGGCGATGCGCAGCGCCGACGTCTACTGCGCGCCCAACATCGGGGGCGAGAGCTTCGGCATCGTCCTGGTCGAGGCCATGGCGGCCGGCACCCCCGTGGTGGCCAGTGACCTGGACGCCTTCCGCCGCGTGCTGCGCGACGGGGAGGCGGGGGCGCTGGTGCCGGTGGGCGACAGCGCCGCGCTGGCCGACGCCGTGATCGCCGTGCTAGGCAGCGACGTGCTGCGGGAGCGGTACGCGACGGCCGGGTCGCGGGCCGTCCAGCGCTATGACTGGTCGGTGGTGGCCAGCCAGATCATGCGGGTGTACGAGACGGTCGCCGCGTCCGGCGCCAAGGTCGAGGTGGCCAGCTGATGACATGGCTGATCGTCGCCATCATCGCGCTGGTCGCTACGCTGGCGGTGTTGGGCGCCTGGGCGTACCGGACCGCGAACCGCCTGGACCGGCTGCACGTGCGCTACGACCTGTCCTGGCAGGCGCTTGACGGTGCGCTGGCCCGGCGCGCGGTGGTGGCGCGGGCGGTGGCGATCGATGCCTACGGCGGTGCCTCGGAGGGCCGGCGGCTTGCGGCGCTGGCCGACGCCGCCGAGGGGGCGCAGCGAAGCGCGCGGGAGGGCGCCGAGAACGAGCTGTCCGCCGCGTTGGCCGTGGTGAATCCGGCGTCGCTGCCGGCCGGGTTGATCGCCGAGCTGGCCGACGCCGAGGCCCGCGTGGTGTTGGCCCGCCGCTTCCACAACGACGCGGTGCGCGACACCCTGGCGCTGGCCGAGCGGCGCTTTGTGCGGCTGTTGCGGCTCGGGGGGACCGCCGCGCTGCCCAGCTACTTCGAGATCGTCGAGCGACCGCACGCGCTGGCCCACGGCGACCCCGGCGTGCTCAACCACCGCACCTCCGCGCGCGTCGTCCTGCTCGACGACGCCGGCGCGGTGCTACTGCTGCGCGGGTCAGACCCGGCGCTGGCCGACCGGCACGCGCCGAAGTGGTGGTTCACCGTGGGCGGGGAGGTCCAGGAGGGGGAGCGGTTGGCCGAGGCCGCCGCTCGGGAACTCGCCGAGGAGACCGGCCTGCGGGTTGCGCCCGCCGACCTGGTGGGGCCGGTGTGGCGGCGCGACGAGGTCTTCGAATTCAACGGCTCGCTGATCGACAGCGAGGAGTTCTACTTCGTCTACCGCACCCGGCGCTTCGAACCGTCCGGCACCGGCCGCACCCACCTCGAGCGCAGCTACATCCACGGCCACCGCTGGTGCGATGCGGCCGACATCGTCGCACTGGTCGCCGCGGGGGAGACGGTGTACCCCCTGCAGCTGTCCGGGTTGCTGCCCGAGGCCGCCGCCCTCGCCGGCGGCCGTACCCCCGGCCCGGTGTTGTCGATCCGCTGACTGGCGGGCTCGGCCGCGGGTGGGTGGCGCAGCTCACAGCCCCCGGGCCTTGTCATGAGTAGACCGGTCTGTCTATGGTCCTTACCATCAGCTAGACAGACAGGTCTACTCAGATAGTGAGGTTCGTGATGGAGAATCGATCCAAGGCTCTGGTCACCGGGGCGACGTCGGGAATCGGGCGTGCCGCGGCGCTCGCGCTGGCGGACGACGGTTTCGAGGTGATCGTGCACGGCCGCGACGTCAGCCGTGGCGCCGACACCGTCACCGCCATCACCGAGCGCGGCGGGCGGGCGCGATTCGTCGCCGCCGACCTGTCCGACCCGGCCGGAGTCGCGGCGCTGGCCGCCGCAACCGGCGACGTCGACGTGCTGGTCAACAACGCCGGGTTCTCCTGGTTCGGCCCGACCGACCAACTCGACGACGCCACTTTCGACGAGTTGTTCGCCGCCAACGTGCGTGGCGCCTACCGACTGGTCGCTGCGCTCGCACCCGGCATGGCCGAGCGCGGCCACGGCAGCATCGTCAGCGTCGACAGCATGGCCGGCCATGTCGGCCTGCCCGGCGCCGCGGCCTACGGCGCGACGAAAGCCGCACTGACCGCGATGAGCCGCGCCTGGGCCGCCGAGTACAGCCCGGCCGGCGTGCGCGTTAACACGGTCGCGCCCGGGCCCGCCTACACCGGCGGCGCCACCGAGGAACTCATCACCAACCTGGGCGGCACCACGCTGCTGGGCCGCGCCGCCCAACCGGAGGAGATCGCCCAGGCCATCGCGTTCCTGGCGTCGGACAAGGCCAGCTACATCACCGGCGCGGTGCTGCCCGTCGACGGCGGCCGCACGGCCATCTAGCGCTCCCGACAACGGAGGGGAATCAACAGCCATGACCGACAGCTATCTGCCCAGCCCGACCGAACGCATCCGCGATCACGTCGCCCGTTACGAGGCCAGTGACGGCGTCGATGGCGGCACGATGGAAGGCCGCCCGGTGGTCATCCTGACCACCGTCGGCGCCCGCAGCGGTGCACTGCGCAAGACCCCGCTGATGCGCATCCCGCACGGCGCCGCCTACGTGGTGGTGGCATCCAACGCGGGTGCTGCCACGCATCCCGCGTGGTACCGCAACCTGACAGCCAACCCCGACGTTTGGTTGCAAGACGGCCCGGTCACGCACGCGTTGCGCGCCCGCGAGGCGTTCGGCGACGAGAAGGCCCGGCTGTGGGCCGTCGCCGAGCGGCACTGGCCGCATTTCCCCGGGTACCGCGCCCACGCCGGCGCGCGGGAGATTCCCATCGTCGTCCTGGAGCCCACGGCGGCGTAAAGTAGACAGAGCTGTCTACAGGAGAGGAGGGGCAGGTGAGCGTGTCCGAGACTGCGCCCGACGGCGACCGCCGCGTCAACCGGGGATCGGCGCGCGATCGGCTCCTGGCCGCCGCCGACGATCTGTTCTACGCCGAGGGCGTGCAAACCGTCGGCATCGACCGCGTGATCGAGCGTGCGGGGGTCGCCAAGGCGTCGCTGTATAACACCTTCGGCAGCAAGGAGAACTTGGTGCGGGCCTATCTCGACGGTCGGCACCAAGCCACCTTGGCCGAGCTGCGGCGCGCGATCGGGCGCCACGACGACGCGCGGGAGCGCCTGCTCGCCGTCTTCGACGCGCAGGCCGACGGGTTCGCCGCCCCCGGCTTTCGCGGCTGCGCTTTCGTCACGGCCAGCGCCGAGGCCCCCGACGGCGGCGCGATTCGGCAAGCCGCGGACGGGTTTCGCGACGACGTCCGCGAGCTGTTCACCGATCTCGCCCGCCAGGCCGGGGCGAGGAGCCCCGACGAGCTGGGGCGTCAGCTGCAGTTGCTCTACGACGGCGCGGGGCTCAGCGCGCAACTGGACCGCGACCTGCAAGCCGCGGCGGCGGCCCGCAGCGCCGCCGAAGCGCTGCTGGACGCCGCCCTGCGCTGAGCGCCGAGCGGCCCCTTCAGCGCGAATCGGGCCGCGCGTGACTACTACACTGGGTCGGTACCGGTAGGCACAGACGATCGAGAAAACCAGAGGTAGCGGTGGACAGCGCGGCACACAACGCGGGACACAACGGCAACGGGCGGACCGGAACGGCCCGGGTCAAGCGGGGTATGGCCGAGATGCTCAAGGGCGGGGTCATCATGGACGTCGTCACCCCGGAGCAGGCCCGAATCGCGGAGGGCGCCGGCGCCGTCGCGGTGATGGCACTGGAGCGGGTGCCCGCCGACATCCGCGCGCAGGGCGGCGTCTCGCGGATGAGCGACCCGGACATGATCGAGGGCATCATCGCCGCGGTCACCATCCCGGTGATGGCCAAAGCCCGCATCGGCCACTTCGTCGAGGCGCAGATCCTGCAGAGCCTCGGCGTGGACTACGTCGACGAGTCCGAGGTGCTGACGCCCGCGGACTACACCCACCACATCGACAAGTGGAAGTTCACCGTGCCGTTCGTGTGCGGGGCCACGAACCTGGGGGAGGCGCTGCGCCGCATCGCCGAAGGCGCGGCCATGATCCGCTCCAAGGGCGAGGCCGGCACCGGCGACGTCTCCAACGCGACCACGCACATGCGCGCGATCGGCGGCGAGATCCGCCGGCTCACGTCGTTGTCGGAAGACGAATTGTTCGTCGCGGCAAAGGAATTGCAAGCTCCCTACGACCTCGTCGTGGAGGTGGCGCGGGCCGGCAAGCTGCCGGTCACCCTGTTCACCGCCGGTGGCATCGCCACCCCGGCCGACGCGGCGATGATGATGCAACTGGGCGCTGAAGGGGTGTTCGTCGGCTCGGGAATCTTCAAGTCCGGCGATCCCGCCCAGCGCGCCGCCGCGATCGTGAAGGCCACCACCTTCTACGACGACCCCGACGTGCTGGCCAAGGTGTCGCGCGGCTTGGGGGAGGCCATGGTGGGCATCAACGTCGAGCAAGTCCCGGAGCCCCATCGGCTGGCGCAGCGCGGCTGGTAAAAACAGTCCGTGTCGATCGAAAAGATCCTTGATCTCGAGCAACTCGAGGTCAACATCTACCGCGGGAGCGTGTTCAGCCCCGAACAGGGCAACTTCCAGCGCACCTTCGGCGGCCAGGTGGCGGGCCAGTCCCTGGTCTCGGCGGTGCGCACTGTGGACCCGAGCTTCCTGGTGCACTCGTTGCACGGCTACTTCATCCGTCCCGGCGACTCTTCGGCGCCCACCATCTTCATCGTCGAGCGGCTGCGCGACGGCGGCTCGTTTTGCACCCGCCGCGTCAACGCCATCCAGCACGGCGAGACCATCTTCTCCATGTCGGCGTCGTTCCAGACCGATCAGGAGGGCATCCACCATCAGGACGTGATGCCCTCGGCGCCGCCGCCGGACGACCTGCCGGGACTCAAGTCGATGAAGGTGTTCGACGACGAGGGCTTCAAGCAGTTCCAGGAGTGGGACATTCGCATCGCCCCGCGCGACCAGATTCACCGGCTCCCGAACAAGGCTTCTCAGCAGCAGGTGTGGTTCCGCCACCGCGACCCGCTGCCCGACGATCCGGTGCTGCACATCTGCGCGCTGGCCTACATGAGCGACCTGACGCTGCTGGGTTCGGCGCAGGTCACCCACCTCGAGGAGCGCGAACACCTGCAGGTGGCGTCACTGGACCACGCGATGTGGTTCATGCGGATGTTCCGGGCCGACGAATGGCTCCTCTACGACCAGTCGTCGCCGTCGGCCTGCGGCGGGCGCGCGCTGTGCCAGGGCAAGATCTTCAACCAGCACGGCGAGATGGTCGCGGCCGTCATGCAGGAGGGCCTGACCCGCTTCCCCCGCGGCTACCTGCCCACCCAGCAGTGAGCGGCCCGCGCATCGGGGTGCTGGCGTTGCAGGGCGACACCCGGGAGCACCTCGCGGCCCTGGGCGAAGCCGGCGCCGAGGCCATGCCCGTGCGCCGCCGCGCCGAGCTCGAGTCGATCGACGGCCTGGTGATCCCCGGCGGGGAATCCACCACCATGAGCCACCTACTGCGTGAGCTCGACCTGACAGAGCCGCTGCGCGGACTGCTGGCCGACGGCCTGCCCGCCTACGGCGCGTGCGCCGGCATGATCCTGCTGGCCAGCGAGATACTGGACGCCGGCGTCGGTGATCGGGCGGCACTGCCGCTGCGCGGGATCGATATGACGGTGCGGCGCAACGCATTCGGGCGCCAGGTCGACTCGTTCGAGGGCGACGTGGCCTTCGCGGGACTGTCGGGGACGGTCCGCGCGGTGTTCATCCGGGCGCCCTGGGTCGAACGCGCCGGCGAGGGCGTCGAGGAGCTGGCCAGCGCCGCGGGTCATCCCGTCGCCGTACGGCAGGGCGCGAAGCTGGCGACGGCGTTTCACCCCGAGGTGACCGGCGACCGCCGGGTGCACCAGTTGTTCGTTGACATCGTGACGGGCCGCCGCTGAAGTTTGGTGTGGTTGTCGGCGGGTAGCTAGCAGCCGTGACCCGCAACGCACATCGACTGACCGGTTTCCGGGCGCTCACGGCCCTCTCCGACCTGGGCGCTTCCTCGATCGCCGCCGGAGTCCTGGCGCGCCGGCGACCCGTGGTCCGGCTGCTCGAGTCGACCCGGGCCGATTCCCGCGCCGTGGCCCGGATGCAGCGACTTCGCGAGGAATTCGGCCGCGGGCCCGTCGAACTGGCGTTGCCCGGACGGCGGATCCTGGTGATCCTCGACCCCGAGGACGTCGGCCGGGTGCTCGACCACGCGCCCGACCCGTTCCACCCCGCGAATCTGGAAAAACGCAAGGCGCTGCAATGGTTTCAGCCGCACGGCGTGCTGATCACCCAGGGCGCCATCCGGGCGCGGCGCCGCGCCCTCAACGAGGCGGCGCTGGACGCCGGCGCCGAACTACACCGCATGGCAGGTCAGTTCGCGTCCGTCATCGCCGAAGAGGCCGAGGCCATCGCCGCCGCGGCGCTGCGGGACGAGCGGTTGGAGTCCTTCGAGTTCATGCGCGGCTGGTGGCGACTGGTCCGCCGCCTGGCGTTCGGCGACGCCGCCCGCACCGACGAGCGGATCACCGATCAGCTGCTGCGGCTGCGCAAGGCGGGCAACTGGTCGTTTCTGTCGTTACCGCACTACCGCCGGCGCGCCCAGTTCTTCGACCAGCTGTATCGCTACGTCGAAAACCCGCAGCCGGGAACCCTTTCCGCCGCGCTCGCGGAGCTACCGGCCGGCGGTGCCGTCGACCCGGTGGGGCAGATGCCGCAGTGGATCTTCGCCTTCGACGCCGCCGGCATGGCGCTGTGCCGCGCGCTGGCGCTGCTGTGCACACACCCCGAGCAGCTCGCCCGCGCGCTCGCCGACGCCGACGACCCCGACGCGCCGCTGCCGCGGCCGTTCCTGCGGGCCAGCATGCTGGAAAGCGTGCGGCTGTGGCCCACCACGCCGACGATCCTGCGTGACACCACCGAGGACACCGCGTGGCGCGACGGCCCGCAGCGGTTCACGGTGGCCGCGGGTGCGGGCCTGATGATCGTGACGCCGGCGTTCCACCGCGACGACCAGCTGCTGCTCTTCGCCAACCAGTTCGCGCCCGACATCTGGCTCGACGGGACCGCGCACCGGTACCGGCAACTGGTGCCGTTCAGCGCGGGACCGGCCGAATGCCCGGGGCGGAACCTGGTGTTGTTCACCACCAGCACGCTGCTCGCTCAGCTGCTCAGCCGGTTGCGGCTGTCACTGGTGTCGACGCCGCAGCTCTCCGCGGAGCACCCGCTGCCGGTGACGCTGAACCAGCTCACCCTGGAATGGGCCGTCACGCCCGCCGCGCTGACGGTCGGGCGCTGACGGTGGACGTCGCCCCCGGCACCATCGTCGCCTACACCGACATCGCGTGCGCCTGGGCGACCCTCGCCCTGCACCGGCTCTACCGGGCGCGCGACGAGACGAACCTGACCGGCGAACTCCGCGTGGATCTACGGCTTTTCGCGCTCGAAGACGTCAACCAGTTCGCGATCCCCAAGCGCCTCCTCGATGCCGAGATCCCCGTCGTCGGCGCGCTGGAACCCGATTTCGGTTGGACGCCATGGCAAGCCGACCCGTCCACCTGGCCCATCACCACCATGCCCGCCAACGAGGCGGTGCAGGCCGCCAAGCACCAGTCGCTGCGCGCCGGCGAGGAACTCGACATGGCGCTGCGGCACGCCTTTTTCACCGACAACCGGCCGATCGCCTTGCACCACGAGATCGTCACCGTCGCCCAGCGGTGCCCCTCGGTCGACGCCGACCGGCTGGCGGCGGACCTGGACAGCGGCAGCGCCCGCGCCCAGATGATGCGCGACTATCGCGCCCACGCCTCCGACGTCCAGGGCAGCCCGCATTTCTTCCTCGCCGACGGGTCCGACGTCCACAACCCGGGCATCACCCTGCATTGGGTGGGCACCGGCAGCGCAGGCTTCCCGGTCGTCGACCATGACGACCGGGAAGCCATTGCCGAACTCGTCCGCCGCGCGGCCCGACCCGAATAGCTGCGGTGAGTTCGATTGCCGCTCAGGCTGATTCGAGCTGACGCAGATACTCGTGGCACTTGTGGGCGCGCGCCGAGTCCTGCTTCATCACGTCTTCGAAGAACGACGCGACGTCGTCGAGGCCGGCGTTCTTGGCGTCCCGGACGTACTGCCCGTAGTCGTGGCCGGCCTTCAACGTGTGGTACTGCACCGAGATCAGATCGAAGGTGACGTCGTCGAAGCCGGTTTCTCCCGTTGCCATGGTGTGCTCCTCATGAGTGGTGGTGTCGTACGGCCCGCAAATACCCGGTGTGTCGCGGCCAAAACGCTTTCGCGGGAATCGATTTCGCGCCGCCGGCAGCGGTGCGGCACTTCGTTTGGTGGCTAAGTTTGGGCGCCCGCCACCCGGGTAGCCAGGCTTGGATACCCACTGCGCGAAAGGCGGTGCGGCTGATGAATCCCGTGAGCCGTTGCCTGACGACCACGCTCGCGCTCGGCTGCCTGGCAGCGCCCACGCAGGCGGCCGCCGACCCGGGCCCGCGGATCTATCCCGGCATGACCGTCTGGCAGGGGGCGACCCGGTGCGTGGTCGGCTTCGTCGAACCGTCGCTGCGGATCGCAATGACGTCGGGCGGCTGCGACGGCGAATCGCCGGTCACCGACAGCCGCGGGGGCACCGTCGGGTCCGTGGTCGTCGCCCGCCACAACATCACCGGCACCGCCGCGTTGGACGGCTCGTCGCGCGCGGTCGAGTACGAGGCGATCGGCGTGGACCCGGCCGTGGCGGCCGCCGACACGTTGCCCGACGGGCGACGGCTGCGGCTGGATCCCGCGTCGCGGGTTGAGGCCGGCGCGGCGGTCTGCGTGCTGCAGTCCTCCGCGGTGCAGCGGTGCGGCCACGTCACCGCGGTCGGCGGCGGCCGGTTCACCATGGCCGACCTGAGGGCCGAACAGGCCGCCGCAGACGGCGGCTGCGGCCCGGTCTACACCCTGGCCGACGACGGGCGGGCCACCATCGTCGGGCTCTGCGACGGCGCAGACGGCGCGGCGCTGCGCGCCGAGTCGTGGCGGGCCGTCATGCAACAGCTCTTCGTCGACACGCGTGACGCCGGGGCGCCGCAACCGCTCCTTGTCGGGCGCGTCACCGCGCGCTGACCTCGCGGCCCGCGCCGCCGGGCGCGCCGTCGGCCCACGTAGACTCGTCTGGCGGAAGAGCAACAGAAGAGGTGCGGACAGCGATGAGCGGCCATTCCAAGTGGGCCACCACCAAGCACAAGAAAGCCGTCATCGACGCCCGCCGCGGCAAGATGTTCGCCCGGCTGATCAAGAACATCGAGGTCGCGGCCCGCGTCGGCGGCGGTGACCCGGCGGGCAACCCGACCCTCTACGACGCCATTCAGAAGGCCAAGAAGAGCTCGGTCCCCAACGACAACATCGAGAAGGCCCGCAAGCGCGGGGCGGGCGAGGAAGCCGGCGGCGCCGACTGGCAGACCATCACCTATGAGGGTTACGCGCCCAACGGCGTCGCGGTGCTGATCGAGTGCCTGACCGACAACCGCAACCGGGCCGCCAGCGAGGTGCGGGTGGCGATGACCCGCAACGGCGGCACCATGGCCGATCCCGGGTCGGTGGCCTACCTGTTCTCCCGCAAGGGCGTCATCACCCTGGAGAAGAACGGCCTCACCGAGGACGACGTCCTGGCCGCGGTCCTCGACGCCGGCGCCGAGGACGTCACGGACCTGGGCGACAGCTTCGAGATCATCAGCGAGCCCGGTGACCTGGTGGCGGTGCGCACCGCGCTGCAGGAGGCCGGCATCGACTACGACTCCGCGGAGGCGGGGTTCCAACCGTCGGTGACGGTGCCCCTGGACGCCGACGGCGCGCAGAAGGTGATGAAGCTGGTCGACGCGCTGGAGGACAGCGACGACGTGCAGGACGTCTTCACCAACGCCGACATCCCGGACGACATCCTGGCGCAGATCGAGGCGTAACCCCCGGCGTCAGTTGTAGCCGTGGCGCATGTCGTCGACGACGCGCGGGTGCTCCAGCGTCGACGGCTCGAGGTCGCGGGGCGCGACGTCGCCGGCGAACACCGTGGCGGCATCCAGCACCCGCTGGTCGAGGAAGCGCAGCGGGGGAGCGCCGGCCGGCAGCGTCGGAACCGGCGCGGCGCCGGACCGCCGGGCCAGCGCGAATCCCCAGTCCCCGAAGGTCGGCACGTGCACGTGGTACGGGGTGACCGCGCAGCCGGCGGCCCGGATCGTCGACACCGTGCGCCAGAACGCGGTCGGGGTCGAGAAGGGGCTGCCTGACTGCACCACCAACAGCCCGTCGGGCGCCAGTGCGCCGGCCGCCAGGGCGTAGAACTCGGTGGAGTACAGCCGGCCCAGCGCGGGGGTGTCGGGATCGGGAAGGTCGACGATGACCGCGTCGAACCCCGCGGCCGGGCGCAGCTCCGGGTGCGGGGTGCGCAGCCAGCTCATCGCGTCGCCGATCACCAGCCCCACCCGCGGGTTGTCGAGTGCGCCGGCGTTGGCGTCGCGCAACGTGGTGCGGGCGATGTCGATCACCGCGGCGTCGAGTTCGACCTGCACGATCGCGGTGATGCCCGGCTGGCGGAGCAGCTCGCGCGCGGCCAGGCCGTCGCCGCCGCCGAGCACCAGCACCGAGCGCGCGCCGCCGGCGCGGCCCCCGAGCGCCGGGTACACCAGGCTCTCGGTGTAGCGGTACTCGTCGCGGGTGGAGAACTGCAGGCCCCCGTCGAGGTAGAGGCGGGTGTCGTTGTCGCGGCGGGTCACCACGATCTCCTGGTACGCGGTGTGCCGGTAGGCGATGATCGGGTCGGCGTAGAGCCGCTGCCGGCTGGTGGTCTCGATGTCGGCCGAGCACACCAGCAGCGTCGCGAGCACCGCGAGCGCGGCGGTGAGCGCGCACAGCGCGGTGACGAGCTGCCGCGTGGACACCACCCGCCGCAGCAGGAACACCGCCACCACCGCGGCCGCGGCCAGGTTGACGATGCCGGTGGCCGCCGCGCCGCGGATCATGCCGAGCTGCGGCAGCAGCAGGAAGGGCCACACCAGCCCGCCGAGCAGGGCGCCGAGGTAATCGGCGGCGTTGAGGTTGGCCAGCGTGCGGCCGGCGTCGGCCGCGCCCGCCACACGGCCGCGCTGCAGCAGCGTCATCAGCAGCGGCACCTCCGCACCGACCAGCGCCCCGATCAGGGCCGTGCACAGTGCCAGCACCCATGTCGAGCCGTCGCCCTCCAGGAAGGCGAACACCACGTAGAGGGCCGCCGCGGAGAGCCCGCCGACGATGCCGAGCAGCGCCTCGACGGCGACGAAGGTGATGGCCGCCCGCGCCAGCAGCGGCTTGACCAGCAGGGCACCGGCCCCCAGGGCGGCGATGTAGCCCGCCACGATCAGCGAGGTGGCGACGATGCCGCCGCCGTTGAGGCTCGCCGACAGGGTCAGCAGCGCGAGTTCGTAGATGATGCCGCAGGCCGCGCACGCCGCGACGGCGGCCAGCAGGACCGCGCGCCAGCGCGCCGGCGTCCGCTCGGTGGTCATGAGACCGCGGCGGCGGTGACCCCTCCGACGGCGAGCAGGATCAGCGCCACGGCGAAGGACCCCGGGTGCAGCTGCGGTTCGTCGACATGCTCGTGGAAGCTGCCCGGGATTAGCAGGTGCATGGCCAGCAGGGCGATGCCCAGCAGCACGACGCCCATCAGCCCGTATACAGCCACGCCGACCAGCCCCTGACCCAGCTGGCTGTAACTGTCGGTGATCGCGGTGATGATGACGATGGTCAGGGCGATGTACATGGCGCCGGCGACGACGACGGCGTTGGGGCGGCGTTCGACGAACACCAGCTGACGCAGCTTGCCCGGCGTCAGCACGTCCACCGCGTAGAAGCCGACGAGCAGGACGCCCATCCCGACCAGGAAGTACAGGATCGTGGCGACCGCGCCCTTGAGGACGGGGTTGAGGTCGACCGTGCCGATCTCGACGGCGAGGTACATGGTTGTCTCCTTTATCGGTGGTGTGCCGTCACTTGGTTCCGCCGGGCCCGCCCGGGGTGCCGCCGGCGCCGCCCGACGGTGATCCGGGACTGAATCCGGGACCGAGGAAGACGAAGGCGCCGTGGCTGTAGCCGGCGCTGAGCGGCTCGACGCGGATGCTGCACGGATACTGCCCGTCGGGTCCGACGATGACGATGTTGTTGGGGTAGCGCAGGTACTCGGTGCTGTCACTGTCGGCGCGCGCGTCGGGCTCGGCGTAGTCGGCGAGGGTGTCCGCGACGTCGTCGGGCTTGCCGCTGCACTGATATCGGGTGCCGTTCACGTCCCGGGCGTACTGGTGGTAGTGCCCGGCGACGTAGGACGCGACGTTCTTCTGCAGCAGGATGATTCCGAAGACCAGGCACAGCGTGGCCGCCAGCGCCAGCACGCCGGCGATGACGAAGAGCCGGTTGCGGCTCACGGTCGCCACCGGCTCGCGGTGTGCACCACCGTCCCGCCCCCCGACGCCCCGGGGTACAGGTGCCACGTCTGCCAGCGCCAGCCGGGCCCGTCGGGCTCGGCGGCCAGGACGGTCAGCGCGGCGTCGTCGCCGGGAAAGCTGCCGCCCAGCCACCCGGGTTCTGCGGCGCACCGGTCGCGCAGAGTGCGGGCGAGCCGCCGGAAACCGGGCTCGTCGCGGGCCTCGGTGCGCGAGTGCAGGAGGTAGCCGGGGCCGGCGGTGCGCCGCGGCAGATCGGCGCCGGCGCTGCGGGCGGAGCAGGACACCTCCTCGGAGAACCGGCCCGCGGCGTGCTCGACGGCCACCACGTGGGAGGCGCCGAGCACGCCGAGCAGCACGGCGCCGCCGCCCGGGTGCTCGAGGCGGCAGGTGGCCAGCGGCGCGGGGACCGGCGCGTTGAGGGCCAGGCCGAGGCGCTCCCCGGACACGTCCGTGGGGGTCACCGCGAGGTGGTGGAGGGGCACCGGAGCTCCCGCGCCCTACGCGGGGGTGGGCGGCGGCGCCGGATACACGGTCAGCTCGCCCGGCACCACGGGTTTGCCGGTGGAGATCTCCCATGGCATGTCGGGGGCCCACCGTTCGAACGAGAGCAGCGCGGTCTCGTCGGCGTTGGTGCAGTCGACGAACTCCATCTCGCCGCCGGCCGGCAACCCGGTGGTGCCCTCGGTGGTGTAGGAGGCGCGGCCCCGCTCCGACTCGTGGAACGCCACCCCGTCGACGACGTAGGGGTCCCCGGGCCGCAGCCACAGATCCTTGCGGGTCACCCACATGGCCAGCTCGAGGCGCCCGTCGTCCTCCTCGACGCTGAACCAGATCGGCTGTTCGCCGCCCTCGAGCAGGTGTTCCCACCACACGAA
Source organism: Mycobacterium sp. E2462 (assembly GCF_001672685.1). Classification (NCBI taxonomy): domain Bacteria; kingdom Bacillati; phylum Actinomycetota; class Actinomycetes; order Mycobacteriales; family Mycobacteriaceae; genus Mycobacterium; species Mycobacterium sp. E2462. Next base: position 9,606 of record NZ_LZKC01000011.1, on the reverse strand, counting down.
CGGGCCCTCACGGAAGGTGACCGAGCCGCGGACGATGTAGTCCACGCCGCCGTAGCTGACGATGGCGCCGGGGCCCAGCTGCCGAGGCCCGAACTGCGGTAGCGCGTCGGCGGCCAGCGGGTCCGGTCGGCCGGCCGGCGGGGCCGGGCGCTTGGGCCGCCGCAAAGCGATCACGAGGACCACGATGGACGCGATGAACAGCACGATGGCGACGATGACCAGCAGAGATCCCACGCTACTTGTTCCATCCCGACGAGGCTTGAGCGAACGTGTGGGGCTAAAGCTAACAGCTTTAGCCCGGTCGGGTGCCTAAACCTCGCGACCGGCAATCGGCCGCGTCGCCGCGTGTCCTGCCCGGGCCGGTCACCGCGCGCCGCTAGGGTATCGAACAGCTGTTCTACAGGTGGGAGCCGGAATGCGCGTGATGGGCGTCGATCCCGGGCTGACCCGATGCGGGCTGTCGGTGGTCGAGAGCGGGAGCGGGCGACGCGTGGTCGCCCTGGACGTCGACGTGGTGCGCACCCCGTCGGACGCGCCGCTGGCCGAGCGCCTGCTGCAGCTCAGCGACGCGGTCGAACACTGGCTGGCCACCCACCAGCCGGAGGTCGTCGCCGTCGAGCGGGTGTTCTCCCAGCTCAACGTCTCGACCGCGATGGGCACCGCCCAGGCCGGCGGCGTCGTCGCGCTGGCGGCGGCCAAGCGCGGTATCGCCGTGCACTTCCACACCCCCAGCGAGGTCAAGGCCGCGGTCACCGGCAACGGCGCGGCCGACAAGGCGCAGGTCACCGCGATGGTGACCCGAATCCTGGGGCTGCAGACGAAGCCGACGCCGGCCGACGCGGCGGACGCGCTGGCCCTGGCGATCTGCCACTGCTGGCGGGCCCCGATGATCGCCCGGATGGCGGCGGCCGAGGCGCTGGCCGCGCGGCACCGGCAGGCCTACCGGGCGAAGCTGGACGCCACGCGCAGGGCCGCGCGATGATCGCCTCGGTGCGCGGTGAGGTGCTCGAGGTGGCGCTCGACCACGCGGTGATCGAGGCCGCCGGCGTGGGCTACCGGGTGAACGCGACGCCGTCGACGCTGGCGACCCTGCGGACCGGGACGGAGGCCCGCCTGCTCACCGCGATGATCGTGCGGGAGGACTCGATGACGCTGTACGGCTTCACCGACGCCGACGACCGGGACCTGTTCTCGACGCTGCTGTCCGTCTCCGGCGTCGGTCCCCGGCTGGCGATGGCGACGCTGGCCGTGCACGACGCCGCCGCGCTGCGCCGGGCGCTGCACGACAGCGACGTGACGGCGCTGACCCGGGTGCCGGGGATCGGCAAGCGCGGCGCCGAACGGATGATCGTGGAGCTGCGCGACAAGATCGGCCCGGTGGATGCCGCGGCGGGTGGCGCGGCCGCCCCCACCGTCCGCAACGGCCACGCCGTCCGCGGCCCGGTGGTCGAGGCCCTGGTCGGCCTCGGCTTCGTCGGCAAGCAAGCCGAGGAGGCGACGGACAAGGTGCTCGCCGCCGACCCGGAGGCCACCACCTCCGGCGCCCTGCGCGCCGCCCTGTCCCTGTTGGGCAAGTCGCGATGAGCGAGTTTCCGGACGGCTACGCCGAGCGCGACGTATCGGCGGCTCTGGTCCCCGGGGAGGGGGACATCGACGTCGGCCTGCGCCCCCGGTCGCTGCGCGAGTTCATCGGCCAGCCGCGGGTGCGCGAGCAGTTGCAGCTGGTCATCGAGGGCGCGAAGAACCGGGGCGGCACCCCCGACCACATCCTGCTGTCCGGGCCGCCGGGCCTGGGCAAGACGTCGCTGGCCATGATCATCGCCGCCGAGCTCGGGTCGTCGCTGCGGATGACGTCCGGCCCGGCGTTGGAGCGCGCCGGAGACCTGGCCGCCATGCTGTCGAACCTGGTCGAGCATGACGTCCTGTTCATCGACGAGATCCACCGCATCGCGCGGCCCGCCGAGGAGATGCTGTACCTGGCGATGGAGGACTTCCGGGTCGACGTGGTGGTCGGCAAGGGCCCCGGCGCCACCTCGATACCGCTGGAGGTGGCGCCGTTCACCCTGGTCGGCGCCACCACGCGCTCCGGCGCGCTCACCGGCCCGCTGCGGGACCGGTTCGGGTTCACCGCCCACATGGACTTCTACGAGCCGGCCGAGTTGGAGCGCGTGCTGGCCCGCTCCGCCGGGATCCTGGGCATCGAGGTGGGCGCCGACGCGGCCGAGGAGATCGCCCGGCGCTCGCGCGGCACGCCGCGGATCGCCAACCGGCTGCTGCGCCGGGTCCGCGACTTCGCCGAGGTGCGGGCGGACGGGGTGATCACCCGCGACGTCGCGAAGGCGGCGCTGCAGGTCTATGACGTCGACGAGCTGGGCCTGGACCGGCTGGACCGGGCGGTGTTGTCGGCGCTGACCCGCAGTTTCGGCGGCGGCCCGGTGGGCGTCTCGACGCTGGCGGTGGCGGTGGGGGAGGAGGCCGCCACCGTCGAGGAGGTGTGCGAGCCGTTTCTGGTGCGCGCCGGGATGGTCGCCCGCACGCCGCGCGGGCGGGTGGCCACGGCCCAGGCGTGGACCCACCTGGGCATGGCGCCGCCCGCGGCGGTGACGGCGCTGGGTCAGCCCGGGCTGTTCGAGTAACTCGTGCGAGGAGGATTCCGGTGCTCACTGGCGGTTTGATCGTCGCCGCGCTGGCGGCGTTACTGCACGTCTACATCTTCGTGATGGAATCGTTGACCTGGACCTCGCCGCGCACCCGCGCCACCTTCGGCACCACCGCCGAGGAGGCCGAAACCACCAAGTTGCTGGCCTTCAACCAGGGTTTCTACAACCTGTTCCTCGCGATCGTCACCGGAGTGGGTGTCGCCGCAATCGCGTTGGGACACAACGCCGTCGGGGCGGCGCTCGTCTTCGCCGGCGTCGGCTCGATGGCCGCCGCCGCGGTGGTACTGCTGGCGTCCGCGCGGGACAAGGCCCGCGCCGCGGTGACGCAGGGGGCGTTTCCGGTGCTCGCGATCGTGCTGTTGCTGATCGGTCACATCGCGTAACAGCAGCCTCACCAGCCTCAGTGGCCACGGGCCGGCGCAGCCGCCCAGGTTACTTCTGCAAAGTGCCGGGTAATCAGGCGTCGCCGGAGAACCGCCCGGTATCTAGCGAGGAGATGTCATGAAATACGCAGAGGACGACCGCGCGCGCGGGCTCAGGATGCCTCGATCGCGTGGCGCGGTCAGCGGATTGCTGCTGGTCATCTTGGGGGCGTGGGGGGCGTTGATTCCCTTCGTCGGTCCGCGCTTCAACTTCGCCTACACGCCCGACCGCGACTGGGCGTGGAGCGCCGCCCGCGGCTGGCTCGAGGTGCTGCCCGGCGCCGCCGCCGTGGTGGGCGGCCTCTTGCTGATCCTGGCCGGCCACCGTGCCACCGCGATGGTGGGCGGCTGGCTGGCCGTGCTGGCCGGCGCCTGGTTCGTGGTCGGAAACCAGGTGGCGCCGCTGCTGGGTATCGGCTCGGCCGGCGACCCGATCGCGGCGACCGACCGGAAGCGGGCGGCCCTCGAGCTGTCCTACTTCTCGGGCCTGGGCGCGCTGATCATCCTGCTCGCCGGCATGGCGCTGGCCCGCACGGCCGTGCGGTTGGCGCGTGACGTGCAACCCGTGGCGGCGGCTCCGGCCGTCGAGCCGTACCGTGAGGCCAACTACGAGCCGTCGGAGGTGTCCTCGAGCGCGTTGACCCGGCCGCGGGTTCCGGCCGCCGAGGTGGCCGAGCCCGAGCCGCCCAAGCGGGGCTGGCGGCGCCAGCGCACGCCCGCGACGGCCAGTGGCGGCAACGCCTCCTACCTGCGGTGGCCGCACCCGCAACGCTGATCACCGTCGGAAAGACGAATCGCCCAGCCCCCGCGGGGGCTGGGCGATTCGCGTTGCGCGGTCAGAGCAGGCCGAGCAGCTCCAGGTTGGTGATGTACTGGACGATCACCGGCGCGGACACGTGCGGGATGTCCTTATCCGGCCCGATCTTTGCCTCCTGCACCGCGGCGCGGAAGCGGTCCGTCGGCGCCATCGACCCGGTGATCGGCTTTTCCGGGTGCTGGTAGTTGTGCAGCAGCGGCAGCAACGAGTACTGGCGTTGCCGGTCCGGGAGGGCCCGCATCGCGCCCTCGAACCGCTGCAGCCACTCGCCGTAGTCGGCGATGCGCTGGATCGAGTAGCCGGCCTCCACCAGCCAGTCGACGTACTCGTCGAGCCCGATGCCGTCGTCGTAGGGGTTCATGACGTGGTAGGTCTGGAACCCCGCGACCCCGTCGAGGGCCTGCGCCCCCAGCGTGGAGATCGCCGCGGCGATGAACTCGACCGGCAGGCCGTCGTAGTGTGACCGCTGCCGGTTGCCCTGGGCGTCCAGCTCGTAGAACGAGCCGGGCGCGATCCCGGTGGCGACCAGGCTCAACATCAGCCGGGTGAACATGTCCGGCAGGTTGAGCTGTCCGGCGTAGCTGGTGTCGGCCAGGATCATGTCGCAGCGGAACACCGCGACCGGCAGCCCGCACAGGTCGTTGGCCTCACGCAGCAGCACCTCGCCGGCCCACTTGCTGTTGCCGTAGCCGTTGGCGTAGTTGTCGTTGATCGCGCGGGTGGCGCTGATCTGCCGGATGTCGGCGTCTTCGACGAACTCGCCCGGCTTGATCTGGTCGCCGACGCCGATCGTCGACACGTAGGTGTACGGCTTGAGTTTGCTGGTCAGCGCGACGCGGATCAGCTCGGCCGTGCCCAGCGCGTTCGGCCCGAACAGCTCGCTGTACGGCAGCACGTGGTTGACCAGGGCCGCCGGGTCGACGATCAGGTCGACCGTGTCGGCCAGCCGCTGCCACGTCTGGGAGTCCAGGCCGAGGTTGGCCTCGCCCTTGTCACCGGCGATCACCTCGAGGTGGTCGGCAGCCAGCTTGCGGTAGTGCTCCAGCAGCCTGGGGTCCCCGCTGTCGAAGGTCTTGTCGAGCCGGGCCCGGGCCTCCGCGTCGCTTTTCGCGCGGACCAGCGCAATCACCTTGCCGTCGACGAGGTCCATCCGCTCGAGCCACTCCAGCGCCAGGTAGCGCCCCAGGAAGCCGGTCGCGCCGGTGAGCAGCACGGTCCGCACCTCGGCGGCGGGCTTGGGCAGGTTCGGCGCGGCGCTCAGGGTGGCCTCGTCGAGGAACTTGTCCAACGTCAGGTCGCTGGCGTGCACCGTGGTGGCGCCCCGGCCGTGCACGGCCGCGAACGTGGGCCGCTTGGTGCCCTGCCGCTCGGCCTCGATGTAGTTCGCGATCGCCTGCAGGTCGTTGGCCGGGCTGACGATCACGCCCACCGGCACGTCGACGTCGAAGATCTCGCGCAGCAGGTTGCCGAACGTCAACGCCGACAGTGAGTCACCACCGAGGTCGGTGAAGTGCGCGTCGGGCGTCAGCTCGGAGGTCGCGGTGCCCAGCATGGCGGCCGCGGCCCGGCTGATGGTCTGCAGCACCGGCGCGTCCGCGCCGCTACGGCGCAGCTCGGCCAGCTCGTTGGCCTGGCCCTCGGCGAGCTTGGCGTAGAGCTCCTCGAGGCGGTCGCCGTAGTGCGCCTTGAGCTTGGGCCAGGCCAGCTTACGGATCCCCGTCAGCAGCCCGTTCTCCAGCGTGAACGGCTCGGTCTCGATGATGAAGTCGCGCGGCACCTCGTAGGACTGCAGGTTGGCTTGCCGGGCGACAGTCTGCAGCGAGTCGGCGATCTTGCCCTTGAGCTCGTCGCCGTCCCAGCGCTGCAGCGCCTCCTCGGTGGGCACCACGACCGCCAGCAGGTAGGGCTGGGCGCTGTTGCCGTAGACGTAGATCTGTCGCACCAGCGGGCTGTTGCCGAACTCGGCCTCCAGCTTGGCCAGGGTCACGAACTCGCCTTGGGCCAGCTTGAGCACGTTGTTGCGCCGGTCGACGTAGACCAGCCGGTCGGGAGCCGTCTCGGCGAACACGTCACCGGTGCGGTAGTAGCCGTCCTCGTCGAAGACGCTGGCGGTGGTCTCGGCCCGCTTGTAGTAGCCCGGGAACATGTTCTCGGTCTTGAGCAGCAACTCCCCGCGCGGGTACGGGCGGTCGGTGCTGAAGTAACCCAGGTCCGGCACGTCGACGAGCTTGTAGTCGACCACGGGCGGTCGCTGGATCTCGCCGTCGAACAGGACCATCCCGGCCTCGGTCGAGCCGTAGCCGTCGAGCAGGTCCATCTGCAGCAGGGACACGACCCAGTTGCGCAGTTCAGGTGAGGTGGGCGCCGAGCCCGTCATCGCGAAGATGTAGCGCCCGCCCAGCAGGTACTGGCGCTGCTCCTCGAGGACCTCCTCCTCGACGGCCTTGCGGGCCTGGCTGTCGGCGCTGTCGGGCAGCCGCCGCTCGACCTGGCGCTGGTATTCACCGAACAGCGTCTCCCAGATGCGCGGGACGAAGTTCAGCTCGGTGGGCCGGACCAGCTCGAGGTCCTGCAACAGGGTCGACAGGTCGCTGCGGGCCGCGAAGTACGCGGTGCCGCCGTTGCCCAGCGTGCCGTAGAGGATGCCGCGGCCCATGACGTGGCTCATCGGCATGAAGTTCAGCGTGATCGACGCGGCGCTTTCCCCGAACCAGTTCTTGCTGCCGCGGCGCCACATCTTGCCGACGTTGCTCTGCGGGTACATCGCGCCCTTGGGCGCGCCGGTGCTGCCCGAGGTGTAGATCAGCAGGGCCAGCGGGTCGTCCTCGGTGGTGGCGGGGGGCTCGGCGGCGGGCAGTTGCCGCCCGCGCTCCAAGACCTCGGCCAGCGTCTCGACGGCGACCCCGGCGTCGCTCAGGCGCGCGCGGGTGTCCTCGACGGCCTCGCGTTCGTCGTCCACCTCGGGGTGGTAGTCGAAGACAACCAGCTTGGCGGGCCGGTGGTCACCGCCCAGGATCAGCTCGACGGCGTCGTTCAACTGGGCGACGCTGGCGCCGACCAGGACGGGCTCGGTCTCGGCCACGATCGGCTGCAGGCCGGTGATCGACGCGCTGGTCTGCAGCGGCACGGAGACCGCGCCGATCTGGCCCAGCGCCATGTCGATGGTCGCGTAGTCCACGCTGTTGAAGCCCAGGACGCACACGCGGTCGCCGGGGCGCACGGACTCGGTGGCCCAGGCGCGGCCCAGCGCGGACACGCGCTCGTTCACCTCGCCGTAGGTGAAGGTCTCGAAGCGGTCCAGCAGCTCGAAGGTGGTGCGGCCGGTGGCCGGGTCCTTGACGTACTCGACGGAGCGCTGTCCCAGCGCCGGGCGGTCCGCGTAGCCCTCCAACACGGTCTGGATGATCTGCGGCAGCCGCAGGCCGGGCTGCTCGAGGGCGTCGGTGATCGCCTGGTCCGGCTTGGCGGCGGCGAACTGCGGGTCGTTGGCGGTGAGGTCTTCGACGCGGCGGGCCAGCCGCTCGTCGAGGTTGGTGGTCGACATAGACAGTTCCCCTTGCAAATAAAAGATAGTTAGTTAAATCTGCGCTACGCGCTGACCCTTAGAACGTTAGCTAAAGTAACCTTATTCCTCCACGACCTCCCCGAATGTTGGCGGTGTGAGATTGCCCACCAGGGGCGATGGCCGGCTCTAGAGTTCGTGCAGCAGTTGGGCCAGGACGTCGATCCCTTCGGCCAACAGCTCGTCGGTGATGGTCAGCGGGGGCAGCAGCCGGATGACGTTGCCGAACATGCCGCAGGTCAGCACGACGACGCCGGCCGCGTGCGCGGCGGTGGACAGCTTCTGGGTGAGTTCCGCGTCGGGCTCGGCGGTTCCAGATTTCACCAATTCGATGGCGATCATGGCGCCGCGGCCGCGGACATCGCCGATTCGGTCATCACTGGCCTGTAGCCGCAACAACGGTTCCGTGATGAGTCGTTCCAATTGTCGGGCTCGCTCGATCAAGCCGTCGTTCTCGATCGTGGCGATGGTGGCCAGGGCGGCCGCAGAGGCAATGGGGTTACCGCCGAAGGTGCCCCCCAAACCGCCGACGTGCGGCGCGTCCAGGATCTGCGCGCGGCCGGTGACCGCGGACAGTGGCAGCCCGTCGGCGATGCCCTTTGCGGTGCAGATCAGGTCGGGTTCGATGCCCTCGTGTTCGCAGGCGAACATGGCGCCGGTGCGGGCGAACCCGCTCTGCACCTCGTCGGCGATGAACACCACGTCGTTCTTGCGGCACCACGCGAGCAGCGCGGGCAGGAAGCCTTCGGCCGGGACGATGAACCCGCCCTCGCCCTGAATGGGCTCGATGACAAGGGCGGCCAGGTTGTCGGCGCCGACCTGGTTCTCGATGACGCCGATGGCGCGGGCGGCGGCCTTCTCGCCGTCGGTGGCCAGCTCCTTGTCCAGCAGCCCGTCGCGGTAGGGATAGGACAGCGGCGCCCGATAGACCTCCGGCGCGAACGGGCCGAAGCCGTTCTTGTAGGGCTTGGACTTGGCGGTGAGCGCCATCGTCAGGTTGGTGCGGCCGTGGTACGCGTGGTCGAACGCGACGACGGCCGGCTTGCGCGTGAAGGACCGCGCAACCTTGACGGCGTTCTCGACCGCCTCGGCGCCAGAGTTGAACAGCACGGAGCGCTTCTCGCCTGTGCCGGGGGTGATGCGGTTGAGCTCCTCGGCGACGGCGACGTACTGCTCGTACGGCGTCACCATGAAGCACGTGTGGGTGAACTCGGCCACCTGCGCGCGCACCGCGTCGACGACCTTCGGCGACGAGTTGCCGATGGTGGTCACGGCGATGCCCGAGCCCAGGTCGATGAGCCGGTTGCCGTCGACGTCCTCGAGGATGCCGCCGCCCGCGCGGGCCACGAACACCGGCACCGAGACGTTGACGCCGTGCGAGACCGCGGCGGCCCGTCGCTTGTTGAGTTCGAGCGACGCCGGCCCGGGAATCTCGGTGACCAGTTGGCGAGTTTGTTCGAGGCTGGCCACCACATCCCCCTTCACGGGCCGCGCGCGTCGCGGCCACCACGAGCCTATCCGGCGTGGCGCCGGCCGGCCTCCCGTGCACCGGCCCGGTCGGCCGCCGCCCGCGGCCTGCCAAACTAGGGGCACACTGGACCGTCGGTACAGGTGTGCGTCCGAGCCGCGCCGCCCCGACGGGGGTACCCGAAAATTCACGACGGAAGGCAGGCACGTCCATGGAGAGCTTGATCATGTTCTTGCCGTTCGTGCTCATCATGGGCGGCTTCATGTACTTCGCGTCGCGGCGCCAGAAGCGCGCGATGCAGGCGACCATCGACCTGCACGAGTCGTTGCGCCCGGGTGACCGGGTGCACACGACGTCGGGGCTGCAGGGCACGGTCGTCGCGATCACCGACGACGACGTCGACCTGGAGATCGCGCCCGGGGTGGTGACCACCTGGATGAAGCTGGCGATCCGCGACCGGATCACCGACGACGCCGACCTTGACGACGAGCACGCCGACGGTGTGGCCGAGGCGGGTGGCCCGGTCGATCAGAGCCGGGTGATCGAGGATTCCTGACCGGGCACGTAGGCTCTGTCCGGGTTAGAAAGCGATTCTCGAGGAGATATAAGGAACGTGGCATCGTCTTCGGCGCCGGTGCACCCTGCCCGCTACCTGTCGGTTTTCCTGCTGTTGCTGG
>NZ_LZKC01000010.1:0-3655 GCF_001672685.1 Mycobacterium sp. E2462 | reverse complement strand
GGGCCGGCTCGATCTTGTTGCGCCGCAACGCGTCGACCTGACCGGGGCGGATGCTCTTGATGGTGGACGGCACCAGGAAGGCGTAGGCGCGGCTGCGGGTGGCGACGGCCAGCAGCGCGTCGAACTCGCCCAGCTCGCTGGAGCGCACCGTGCGCTGCGCCCAGTCGACGGCGTTGTACCCGGAGAAGTCGTCGACGTAGACGACCCACAACCGGATGTGGCGATCGTCGTAAAGCTTGCCGATCGCGGAGGTCACCGCCGCACGCCCCGAATCCGACAGCGCCGCGGACTGATCGGTGACGTAATCGGCCAGCCGCAACGGCGGTTGGGCGCCGGCCGGCGGCGCCACCAGCACACCGCCGCCGAGGGCGACCGCGACGGCCGTCGCGACGACGGCCAGCAGGCGGGCGATGCGCATAGCCGCCAATTTAGTCCCGTGCCACTGCGTGCGGCGGCGACGGGCGAGCCGGGCGTTGCCTGGCAGACTGTGCCTCGGTGATGACGAACGAGCACGAGCCCTACGACGACTTCGACCGTGACCGACGGGTCCTCGAAGCGCCGAAGACCGCCGGCCTGCCGGGCACCGAGGGGCAGCACCGCACCGACTTCGCGCGGGACCGCGCGCGGGTCCTGCACAGCGCCGCGCTGCGGCGCCTGGCCGACAAGACCCAGGTGGTCGGGCCGCGCGAGGGCGACACGCCGCGCACCCGCCTGACGCACTCGCTGGAGGTTGCCCAGATCGGGCGGGGGATGGCCATCGGGCTGGGTTGCGACCTCGACCTGGTCGAGCTGGCGGGGTTGGCCCACGACATCGGGCACCCGCCGTACGGGCACAACGGCGAACGCGCGCTCGACGAGGTCGCCGCCGGCTACGGCGGCTTCGAGGGCAACGCTCAAAACTTCCGCATCCTCACCAGCCTCGAGCCGAAAGTGCTTGACGCTCAAGGCAACAGCGCCGGGCTCAACCTCACGCGGGCGTCACTGGACGCCGTCACCAAGTACCCGTGGACCCGCGCCGAGGGGCTCGCCGCCGGGTGCAGCAAGTTCGGTTTCTACGACGCCGACCGCGAGCCGGCGGCCTGGGTGCGCGCCGGCGCGCCCGAGGGTCGTACGTGCCTGGAGGCTCAGGTGATGGACTGGGCCGACGACGTCGCGTACTCCGTGCACGACGTCGAGGACGGCGTGGTGTCCCAGCGCATCGACCTGCGGGTGCTCGGCGACGACGACGAGGCGGCGGCCTTGGCCGCGCTGGGGGCCAGCGAGCACGCGTGGTTGAGCGCCGACGATTTCCTCGCGGCCGCGCGGCGGCTGTCGGGCCTGCCGGTGGTGGCCGCGGTCGGCAAATACGACGCCACGCTGGCGGCGTCGGTCGCGCTCAAGCAGCTGACCAGCGAATTGGTCGGCCGGTTCGCCTCGGCCGCCATCGCCACCACCCGCGCGGCCGCCGGCCCGGGCCCGCTGGCGCGGTACCGGGCGAACCTGGAGGTGCCCGACCTGGTGCGCGCCGAGGTGGCGCTGCTGAAAATCCTGGCGCTGCAGTTCATCATGTCCGATCCGCGCCATCAACAGACCCAGGCCGGGCAGCGCGACCGCATCCACCGGGTGGCGGAGTGGCTGCATGCCGGCGCACCCCGGACGCTGGACCCCATCTTCGCCGCCGCATTCACCGCCGCCGCCGACGACGCCGGGCGGCTGCGGGTGGTCGTCGACCAGATCGCCTCCTACACCGAGGGCCGGCTGGAGCAGATCGACGCCCGCCAGGCCGCGCCGTAGCCGGTCGACGGCGACCAAGTCGTCCCATCGTGGCGGCGTCGCGGCGCTGGCGAGTTAGGCTGCCCGGCATGACGAAGTTCAGCGGCCCCACCGCCATCGCCGCTCTCCTGGTCGGGCTTCCCGTCGCCGCCGTGACCGCCTGCAGCTCACCGCAGCACGCGAGCAACCAGCCGGGCACCACCCCGCCCGTGAAGAGCGACGCGCCCTCGTCGTCCGCCGAAGCGACCCCGGCCGCCGGCGCCGGCCCGCTCACCGCGCAGCTCAAGGCGCCGGACGGCCGGTCGGTGGCCAGCGCGACCTTCGAGTTCTCCGGCGGGTACGTGACCGTCACCGTGAAGACCACGACGCCCGGCATCCTGGCGCCCGGCTTCCACGGCCTGCACATCCACGAGATCGGCAAGTGCGAGCCGAACTCCGTCGCCCCCACCGGCGGCCCGGCCGGCAACTTCCTGTCCGCCGGCGGTCACTACCAGGCGCCCGGTCACACCGGTAAGCCGGAGAGCGGCGACCTGACGGCGTTGGAGGTCCGCCAGGACGGGTCGGCCTACCTGGTCACCACCACCGACGCGGTCAACCGCGACGAATTGCTCGCCGGCACCAAGACCGCCCTGATGCTGCACGGCGTTTCCGACACCGACACCGCGATGGACCGGGTCGCCTGCGGTGTGATCGGTACGGGCTAGCCGAACCGCCCGGCGCCCTACACTGAACCGATGACCAGCCCGGCCGGCTCGCGCTATCCCACCCCCCGGGAGGGGGACGGGGCGCGGGGCGCCGACGGCCGGACCCGCGGCCGCGTCCCCGACCGCGACATCGCCGCCATCCGCGAGCGGGTGCGCATCGACGAGGTCGTCGGTGACTACGTCCAATTGCGCCGCGCCGGTGCGGATTCGCTGAAGGGCCTGTGCCCCTTCCACGACGAGAAGTCGCCGTCGTTTCACGTGCGCCCCAACCACGGGCACTTCCACTGCTTCGGTTGCGGGGAGGGCGGTGACGTGTATGCGTTCATACAAAAGATCGAGCACGTCAGCTTCGTCGAGGCCGTCGAACTGCTCGCCGACCGGATCGGCCACACCATCAACTACACCGGGCCGGCGACCAGCGTCCAGCGCGACCGCGGCAGCCGCACCCGGCTCATCACGGCCAACGCGGCGGCCGCGGAGTTCTACGCGGCGGCGCTGGAGACCCCCGAGGCGGCGCCGGCCCGGCAATATCTGACGGAACGCAATTTCGACGCCGACGCGGCCCGCCAGTTCGGTTGCGGCTACGCGCCCTCGGGCTGGGATTCGCTGACAAAACATCTGATACGCAAGGGCTTTGAGTTCAAGGAGCTCGAGGCGGCGGGCCTGTCCCGGCAGGGTCGCCGCGGGCCGATGGACCGCTTCCACCGCAGGCTGCTGTGGCCGATCCGCACCTCCGCGGGGGAGGTGATCGGCTTCGGCGCCCGGCGGCTCTACGACGACGACCCGATGGAAGCCAAGTACATCAACACCCCCGAGACGCTGCTCTACAAGAAGTCGTCGGTGATGTTCGGCATCGACTTGGCCAAACGCGACATCGCCAGGGGTCACCAGGCGGTGGTCGTCGAGGGCTACACCGACGTGATGGCGATGCACCTGTCCGGGGTGACCACGGCGGTCGCCTCCTGCGGCACCGCGTTCGGCGACGACCACCTGGCGATGCTGCGCCGACTCATGATGGACGACAGCTTCTTTCGCGGCGAACTCATCTACGTGTTCGACGGCGACGCGGCCGGGCGGGCCGCCGCGCTCAAGGCCTTCGACGGCGAGCAGAACTTGGCGGGGCAGTCCTTCGTCGCGGTGGCCCCCGACGGCATGGATCCCTGCGACCTGCGGTTGAGGTCCGGTGACGGCGCGCTGCG
>NZ_LZKC01000009.1:0-615 GCF_001672685.1 Mycobacterium sp. E2462 | reverse complement strand
ACGCGCCGGCCGACGTGCGCGACCACGTCCTGGCCAAGTTCGCCGCCGGCGAGTGGGCCGGTGAGACGGCGCAGTTGTTGACCGAGCGCACCGGCGGCTCCGACCTCGGCGCGCTCGAGACGACGGCGACCCGCGTCGGTGACGCGTGGCTGCTCAACGGCTTTAAGTGGTTCGCCTCCAACTGCGCCGGCGAGGCGTTCGTCGTGCTGGCCAAGCCCGAGGGAGCGCCGGACACCAGCCGCGGCGTCGCGAACTTCCTGGTGTTGCGCACCCGCCGCGACGGGTCGCGCAACGGGGTGCGGATCCGCCGGCTCAAGGACAAGCTCGGCACCCGCTCGGTGGCGTCGGGCGAGGTCGAATTCGTCGACGCCGAGGCGTTCCTGTTGTCCGAGCCGCCGCGCGTAGGACAGCGACTCCACCAGCGCGCGTCGCGCGTTGCCGAGGCCGAACAGGGCGATGCCGAGCCGGGCGGCGTTGGTGAGCTCCATCATCCGGCCCAGCCCCTTGCCGTCCGCGGGACCGGCCGACGGCTGCCCTTCGCGCGGCGGCTCGGACAACAGGAACGCCTCGGCGTCGACGAATTCGACCTCGCCCGACGCCACCGAGCGGGTGCCG
>NZ_LZKC01000008.1:0-1156 GCF_001672685.1 Mycobacterium sp. E2462 | reverse complement strand
GAGCTGGCCCCGTACCGACTTCAACCGCGAGCTCATCGGCCAGGGCGCGGCGAACATGGTCTCGGGCGCGATCGGCGGCCTGCCGATCGCCGGCGTCATCGTGCGCAGCGCGGCCAACGTCAGCGCCGGCGCCCGTTCCCGCGCATCGACCGTCATGCACGGCTTCTGGGTTCTGTTGTTCGCCGTGCCCTTCGCGGGTCTCGTGGAGAAGATTCCGACGGCCGCACTGGCCGGCTTGCTGATCGTGATCGGGATCGAACTGCTCAAGCCTGCACACATCGAAACCGCCATGCGCAACGGTGATTTCGCTGTCTATCTGATCACCGTGGTCAGCGTCGTCTTCCTGAACCTGCTCCACGGGGTGCTGATCGGCCTGGCCGTCGCCGTCGCGGTGACTGGCTGGCGGGTGGTGCGCGCCAAGGTGCAGGCCACCGTGGTCGGTGCCGAATGGCACGTGGTCGTCGAAGGTGCCTGCACCTTCCTGGCGCTGCCGCGCCTGACCGGGGTGTTGGCAAGCATTCCCGAAGGAACCGATGTCACCGTCCACCTTTCCGCCACCTACCTGGATCACTCGGCGCGGCAGGCGATCACCGACTGGCAGCGGCAGCACAGCGCCACCGGAGGCGCCGTGCGCATTCACGAGCAGGATTCCACGCAGGCCACCCACACCGCGGATCCGGCGACGCCGCGCCGCGCCGCGCACCTCAACCTGGTCGCGGCGGGCCCGCGCCCAGCCACCGAAACTGACTGAGCGAGAAGCGGATTCGGCTATCCGGGAGGGGTGGCGCGGATCAAGCGGCCGCGCGTGATCAGCGAGGCGGCCTGCTTAAGGCGTTTGGTGCGGATTCGCACGTCGTAGCTGTGGACATGGTCGATGATGCCCAGTCGCTCGGTGAGGTACCCGTAGAGGTGCTCGACGTCGCGGCAGATCACGACGGCGACCAGGTGGTGGCGCCCGCTGACGGCGATGACGGAGGCAACCTCGGGGTGCCCGGCGATCCGGTCGGCGACGTCGGTCAGGCGACCGGCCTGCGCGCAGATCCACACGGTGGCGGTGACCCGAAAGCCGAGGCGCTCCGGCACCAGCTCGAGGTCGTAGGTGAGGGAACCGGACGCCTCCAGGGCCGCAGCCCGTCGTTTGACCCGCGCCGGTGAC
>NZ_LZKC01000007.1:0-4691 GCF_001672685.1 Mycobacterium sp. E2462 | reverse complement strand
CCACGAGGCTGTAGACGACCAGGACGGCCAGGTAGCCGCCCAGCGGTTGGTCGCTGTCGCCTTGGTACGCCTGCGCTTCTTGCCGTGCACCGTGGACCACCCGGGCGCTGGTTCCCGTCACGTCTGCCATTGCTTCTCCTCTTGCTGCCCACGGGACGCTCCCTTGAAGGCCTAGCCGGCCGAATACCCCGGGTGGTGCCCCGCAATCAGCGGCGGGGCATTGCGCCGCGGTCAGCCCTCGGCGGTGTCGCCGTCCAGGGTGCCGCCTTTGGACGTGCGCACGGCGGTGCGCAGCGTGTGGTTGGTGGAGCGCAGGCTGGAGTTCACCGCCGAGAGCGACGCGTTGTGGTCCTCGAGGTCGAGGATGCGGGAGATGCCCGCGAGGTTCACCCCCGCATTGACCAGTTCGCTGATGCGCCGCAGGCGGGCGAGGTCGTTCGCGCTGTAGCGGCGGGTCCCCCCCTCGCTGCGCGCCGGGGTCAGGAGCCCGTGGCGCTCGTAGAGCCGCAGCGATTGGACCGCGATACCGGACAGTTCGGCGGCCACCGAGATGCCGTACACGCCGTGGTCGGACGCCGGAGCTTCCAATTCCGTAGGGCGGTCGGCCATCTCGTCCCCCTTTCTGAACAGCTTTAGAAAATCTGTGTAGCACACTTGCGCCGTTATGTCGACGAGTGCTATAAGAAATCTATGTCATTAGACATAGGAAATAGCCGACCCACAGCCTAGATTGGAGTGAGAGGTGACTACCATGTTGATGCGTACCGACCCGTTCCGGGAACTCGACCGCTTCGCCCACCAGGTGCTCGGTACGGCGGCGCGACCTGCCGTGATGCCCATGGACGCGTGGCGCGAGGGAGAGAAGTTCGTCGTCGAGTTCGACCTGCCCGGCATCGACGCCGACTCGCTGGACATCGACATCGAGCGCAACGTGGTGACCGTGCGCGCGCAGCGCCCGCCGGTGGACCCCAACCGCGAGATGCTGGCCACCGAGCGGCCGCGCGGGGTGTTCAGCCGCCAGCTGGTGCTCGGCGACAACCTGGACACCGAAAGGATCGAGGCGTCCTACCGAGAGGGCGTGCTGAGCCTGCAGATCCCGGTGGCCGAACGGGCCAAGCCGCGCAAGATCTCGGTGGGCCGCGACGGCGGGCAGCAAGCCATCAAGGACAACGCGGCGCACCGGGAGGTGATCAACGCCTGATCCGCCGGCGGGCCGGGCGGCGGCCGCACTGGGCGCGAAGCCGCCACGAGCCGGCCGCCGCCCGCCGCGACAGGGGACGCACCATGAAATGGGAACTGGACGGCCAGACGGGCAGTGTCGAGCAGGCCCTGACCGGCGGCACGGCACACCCCGCGGGCTGGTTCAGGTTCCACTTCACCGACCAGCGGTGGGAATGGTCGAACGAGGTGCAGCGGATCTACGGCTACGAGCCCGGCAGCGTCACACCCACCACCGAGTTGGTCCTCTCGCACAAGCACCCCGACGACCGCCCACGCGTCCGGGCCACTATCGACCAGATCGTGCACGCCCGTTCGGCGTTCGGCACCCGGCACCGCATCATCGACACCCGCGGACGCGTCCGGCACGTGATGGTGGTCGCCGACAAGCTCGTCGACGCCGAGGGTGACGTGGTCGGCACCCACGGGTTTATCGTGGACGTCACGCCGGGACATGACCACGCCCACGAGGACATGGTGACCGCCAAGCTCGCCGAAATCAGCGAGCACCGCGCCAGCATCGAACAGGCCAAGGGCATGCTGATGCTGGTCTACGACCTCGACGACGGGTCCGCGTTCGATCTGCTGAAATGGCTTTCCCAGGAGGCGAACCTGAAGCTGCGCACGCTGGCCGAGCAGATCACCGCCGACTTCCGGCGCGCCGGCCTGGCCGACCGGTCGGAATTCGACCACCTCCTGCTGACCGCGCACCGGCGGGTCCGCAGGACGGCATCCGGCGGGTAACGCGTTGCGCCACAGGGGATTCAGTCTCCGCCCAGCGGGGCGACCCAGTGCACCACGGTGCCGCCCTCCGGTCGGGTGGTGACGGAACAGCTACCGCCCAGCTGCTCGGCCCGCCGCTGCATGTTGGCCAGCCCGCTGCGCCGCGTGTTGTCCGGCGCTATGCCGCAACCGTTGTCGACGACATCGAGCACGAACATGTCGGCGGCGCTGATGTTGACGCTGACCCGCGACGCACCGGAATGGCGCAGGGCGTTGCTGACGGCTTCGGCGGCGACCGCCTCGGCGTGATCGGCGAGTTCACCGGTGACGGTCGTCATCGGGCCGTCCATGTGCACGGTCGTGACGACGTCGCGGTTGGCGGCCAGATCGGTGACCACCCGCTGGATGCGATGGCGGAAGTCGACATTCGCGTCGGCCGGGGATTTCAGCGCGAAGATGGTGGTGCGGATCTCCTCGATGATGGTCTGCAGGTCGTCCAGCGTGCGGTTGAGCCGCTCGGCCACCTCGGGGGAACGCACCCTGGCCAGGGTGCCCTGCAGCGTCATGCCGGCGGCGAACAACCGCTGGATCACGTGGTCGTGCAGGTCGTGGGCGATTCGTTCCCGTTCGGCCAGGATCGTGAGCTGCCGGGCATCCTCGCGAGCCGCGGCCAGCACCAACGCGATCGCAGCGTGCGTCGCGAAATCGCGGACCACGTCGAGGTACCCCTCGGTGAACGGCGGCTGGTCGGCGCCGCGGGCGATCGCGATCACGCCGACGACCTCGTCGTGCGCGCGCAACGGCATCACGACGGCCGGGCGCTGCCCCACGTCGGTGAATGCCTGGATAGGATAACGGAATTCGCCGGTGATGAGCGGTTCGCCGACCCGGAACACCGCCCCCGTCGTGGAACCCTGCACCGGGACCCGCTGGCCGATCACCTCGGCCGCGTGCCGACCGACCGCGGCCGACACCACCAGGGTGTCGACCTGCTCCTCGGGCGCGCCGGTATCGTCCGGGACCAGCACGATCGCCTGTTCGGCGTCGGTGAGGACGCGGGCGCGCTCGGCGATCAGCTGCAGGGGCCGGCGGTGCGGCTCGCTGGACAACAACGCGGTGGTGATCTCGCGGCTGGCCTCCATCCACTTGACGGAGGTGCGTTCGCGTTCGAAGACCTGCGCGTTGTCGATCGCCACGGCGGCCGCGAACGCCAGTGCGCGCGCGGTCATTTCGTCGGATTCGGAGAACACGCGCTGCGGATCGACGTGGGTGAGATACAGATTGCCGAACACGGTGTCGCGAATGGTGATCGGCACCGCGAGGAACGCGCGCATCGGTGGGTGGTGTTCGGGGAAACCGACAGCCGCGGGGTGGGCGGTCAGGTCGTCCATCCGCAACGCCGGGGTGTCCAGCAGTGACAGGCTCAGCAGCCCCTTGCCCACCGGCAGGTGGCCGATGCGTCCCACGGTGGGGGCGTCCATCCCCTCGTGCACGAACGAGACCAGGTTGCCGTCCGCGTCGCGGATAGCCAGGGCGCCGTACGGGGCGGACGTCAATTCGCGGGCCGCGGCGATGATCCGGTGGAAGGTGGCCTCCGGGTCGAGGCCCGAACCGATTTCGACGATGACCCGCAGCAGGTGCTCCATCTGGTCGCGCGCGGCCAGCAGCTCGTCGAGCTGCTCGTGCATCTTGCCGACCAGCCCGCGCTGGCCGAGCCCCGCGAAGGCGGAGTCGTTGTCGCCGCCGGTCACCGAGACCCCGGCTCAGTCCGCGGGCGGGCGCGACTGCCGATCCAGCTTGGACGCGAACACCGCGGCTTGGGTGCGCCGCTCCATGCCCAGCTTGGCCAGCAGTCGGGAGACGTAGTTCTTCACCGTCTTTTCGGCCAGGAACATCCGCGCCGCGATCTGCCGGTTGGTCAGGCCTTCGCTGAGCAGGCCGAGCAGCGTGCGCTCCTGGTCGGTCAGCCCGGACAGCGGGTCCTCCCGGGCGCCCGCGCCGCGCAGCTTGGCCATCAACGCCGCAGCGGCCCTGTTGTCCAGCAGGGATTTTCCGGCGCCGACCTCTTTGATCGCGTGGGCGAGTTCCATGCCCTTGATGTCCTTGACCACATAGCCGCTGGCGCCGGCCAAAATCGCTTCCAGCATCGCTTCGTCGGAGGTGAACGACGTCAGCATCAGGCACCGCAGGTCGGGGTGCTCCGCCACGAGGTCGCGGCACAACTCGATGCCGTTGCCGTCCGGCAGGCGCACGTCGAGCACGACGACGTCGGGGGCCGCGGCGGGGATGCGCGCCATCGCCTCGGCGACCGAGCCGGCCTCGCCGACGATCTGCAACTCGGGGTCCGAGGCCAGCAGGTCGCACAGTCCGCGACGCACGACCTCGTGGTCATCGACGAGAAACACCTTGATCATCACGAGCCCTTCCTGCCCTCGCGCACCGCCCACGCCGGTTGCACCCCAATATTGCACACGGCGCACCAGCAATCACTGCCGTCGACGCGCAGGGTCGGGCGGCGCACCGGTAACGCCACCGCACCCGACCACCCAAACTCCAGCGGCACAACGACTTTGGTCCCCATAGACAGGGACCTTCGACCGGCGCGGGGAGCGCGCCGGTCGACTAGTCTCGTGCGCGTGCGGGTGTTTGCCCGCGGTGGAAGGGAGCACCGGTGGCCGACGACGACAACGCCGTGGTCCTGGCGCTGGGGACCCGCGAGGACGACCGGCTGGCTCAACTGCGGGCGGGGG
>NZ_LZKC01000006.1:0-824 GCF_001672685.1 Mycobacterium sp. E2462 | reverse complement strand
CGGTGAGAACGGCCCGCAGGCACGCCGGCAGCTTGCCCCGCTCGTTGTGCGCGGGAATCACCACGGCGGCGGCGTCGTAGGCGCGAAGCGCGGGCGCTGGCATATGTGGCAGATTTCCCGAAACCCGATCAATTAAACGGGCTTAACAATGATCGGTCGGGCGCCGGTGCGCAGGTTGTCCGCCCCGGGTGCCGGGTATGCCTGCAGCACTATGGCACCGTCCGAGGCACCGTCCGAAGCATTCCCCCCGGCGGCCACCGAGCCGCCCGCGACCGGCGCGCTGCGCGACGGATTGCGCGCGGCGGCGTCGGCGCTCAAGGAGCACGGGCCGCGGTTCGCCCTGGCCGGCAGTTACGCGCTGTGGGCGTACGGGGCGCCGGAGCCCAGCCACGACGTGGACCTGGTGGTGGCCGAATCCGACGTCGACGACGCCGTCGCCACGCTGACCCACGCGGGCTTCATCGTGAAACGGCCCCCTGAGGACTGGCTGTTCAAGGCGTGGATCGGGGACACGCTGGTCGACGTGCTGCACCGCGTCAACGGCGCGCCCGTGGGGCCGGCGGACCTCGATCAGGCCGAGGAGGTCGACGTGCTGGCGATCAGGATGCCGGTGCTGCCGCCCACGGTCGTGCTGATCCAGCAGCTGCGCGCGATGACCGAACGGCATTGCGACTTCGGCAAGCTGCTGCCGGCCGTGCGCGCGGTGCGCGAACGGCTCGACTGGGAGCGAATCCGGGCGCAGACGGCGCAGAACGACTTCGCGGTCGCCTTCCTGGTGCTGGTCGACCGGCTGGGTCTGTGCGCCTGACGTCAGTGGTTGCGCA
>NZ_LZKC01000005.1:0-3977 GCF_001672685.1 Mycobacterium sp. E2462 | reverse complement strand
GCCGACGATGGTCTTGAACAGCGTGGTTTTGCCGACGCCGTTGGGGCCGATGACGCCGACGATGCCGTTGCGGGGCAGCGTGAACGACAGGTCCTTGATGAGGGTGCGACCCCCGAAGCCCTTGTCGAGGTGCTCGACCTCGACCACCACGTTGCCCAGCCGCGGCCCGACCGGGATCTGGATCTCCTCGAAGTCGAGCTTGCGCGTCTTCTCGGCCTCGGCGGCCATCTCCTCGTAGCGCTGCAGCCGGGCCTTGCTCTTGGCCTGGCGGGCCTTGGCGCCGGAGCGCACCCAGGCCAGCTCCTCGGTGAGCCGCTTCTGCAGCTTGGCGTCCTTGCGGCCCTGCACCGCGATCCGCTCGGCCTTCTTTTCCAAGTAGGTCGAGTAGTTGCCCTCGTAGGGGTAGGCGCGGCCGCGGTCGAGTTCCAGGATCCACTGCGCCACGTTGTCCAGGAAGTAGCGGTCGTGGGTGACCGCCAGGACGGCGCCCGCGTAGGCCGCGAGGTGCTGCTCGAGCCACTGCACGCTCTCGGCGTCCAGGTGGTTGGTGGGTTCGTCGAGCAGCAGCAGGTCGGGCTTGGACAGCAGCAGCTTGCACAGCGCCACGCGGCGCCGCTCACCGCCGGACAGGTTGGTCACCGGTTCGTCCGGCGGCGGGCAGCGCAGCGCGTCCATGGCCTGCTCCAGCTGCGAGTCGAGGTCCCACGCGTCGGCGTGGTCCAGCTCCTCTTGCAGCCGGCCCATCTCCTCCATCAGCTCGTCGGTGTAGTCGGTGGCCATCAGCTCGGCGACCTCGTTGAACCGGTCGAGCTTGACCTTGATCTCGCCCAGGCCCTCCTCGACGTTGCCGCGGACCGTCTTCTCCTCGTTCAGCGGCGGCTCCTGCTGCAGGATGCCGACGGTGGCGTCGTTGGCGAGGAAGGCGTCGCCGTTGTTCGGCTTGTCCAGGCCGGCCATGATCCGCAGGACGCTCGACTTACCGGCGCCGTTGGGGCCCACCACGCCGATCTTGGCTCCCGGATAGAAGCTCAGCGTGACGTCGTCCAGGATCACCTTGTCGCCGTGCGCCTTGCGGACCTTTTTCATCGTGTAGATGAACTCAGCCATGCCGCGGTTGTGCCTTTCTGGTCTTCTCAGCGCTATTCGCCTGTCGCGACCATCCTAGGCACCGCGCGGCGACACTAGGCCGACAGTGGTAGCGCGGCCGACTCGCTTCCTTCGCCGGACGCCTGCGGCCCGGCGGTTCCCGACGGCGGGGCCACCGCGTGAGCGGCGACCTCGTCCGGGCTGGGCCCCGCGTAACCGGGCTTCTCGACGCGCACGATCGCGCGGGAGACGTCGGGCCCCACCGCCGTCGCCCGCAGCTCCAGCGACGAGCGGCGGTTGCCGTCGCGGTCCTCGTACTCGTTGGTGTAGACGTGGCCCACCACGATCACCGGCGCGCCCTTGCCCAGCGCCGCGCCCACCCCGGTGACCAGCTTGCCCCAGCAGTTGACGTTGATGAACAGCGAGTTGCCCGGCTCCCAGCCGCCGTCGGCGGTGCGGCGGCGCGAGTTGCTGGCCACCCGGAACTTGATGACCTCTTGGCTGCCGACCTGGCGGCGCTCGGGGTTGGTGACGATGTGGCCGACGACGGTCAGCGGTGTTTCGAACATGGGCTGATTCCTTTCGGTGTTGCGCGTGACTGCCCGCCAGTCAGCCAATGGGCACCGACAGAGCGGGCGACGCCACGGCGCCCGAATGTGAACCTGTGGAGTAACCGGCGACTGGGGATCAGTCGGAGTCGGCCGGGGACGCGCTGGGGCGTCGCGGCGCCTCTCGGCCGGCGAGCTGGGCCAGCATCGCGTTGTAGGCCGCCAGATCCGCGTCGTCGTCGCGTTCGGCGGCCCGGTCCAGCCGCCGCGCGGTGCGGTCGTCGCTGCGCGCCCACTGCACCAGCAGCGCCAGCATCACGAGCACCAGGGGCAGCTCCCCGGCCGCCCACGCGATGCCGCCGCCCAGCCGTTGGTCGCCCAGCAGGTCGGTGTGCCAGCTCAGCCCGAGCGAGCGGTAGTAGTCACCGGCCAACACCTTCTTGGTGCCCATCAGGACCACGCCGAAGAACGCGTGCAGCGGCAGCGAGGCGAACACCACGCCCACCTTGGCCAGCGGCGGGATCGGCCGCGGCGTCGGGTCCACCCCGATCACGATCCAATAGAACAGGTAACCGCTGATCAGGAAGTGCAGGTTCATCGCCAGGTGTCCGGCGTGGCTGCTCGCGGTGGTGTCGAACAGGCTCGACAGGTACAGGCCGTAGAAGCCCGCGACGAACAGGACGGTGGCCACCACCGGATTGGTCAGGACTCGCGACAGCCGGCTGTGCAGCGCCGCCAACAGCCATTCCCGCGGGCCCGGCGGGCCGTCGCGCCCGGCCGCGGGCAGCGCCCGCAGCGCCAGGGTGACCGGCGCTCCCAGGGCGAGCAGGATCGGGATCAGCATCGACAGGCACATGTGCACGATCATGTGGACGCTGAACATCGCCGGCATGTAGCGCCCGACGCCCGAGGACGTCACGAACAGCAGGACCACGCAGCCGAGCAACCAGGCGGTAGTGCGGCCCGGCGGCCAGCCGTCCCCGCGGCGGCGCAGCCGCAGCACCGCCGCCACGTACACCCCGGCCAGCACGAGGGCCGCCGAGCCGAAGATCAGGTCGAAGCGCCAGTCGAGGAGCAGGCGCGCCACCGTGGGCGGGCCGTCGAAGTCGTAGCCGATCTCGGCCTCGGCGATCGAGGGCAGCCGCGACGGCGGGGGCGGCGGCGCGGTGCGCCCAAGGCCGACCGCGACGCCGAAGGTGAGGCCGAACACTGTCGCCTCGACCAGCCCCAGCCGCAGCAGCGCCCGGCGCGCCGCGGCCGGGGCCGTCTCCAGCGCGGCCACCGCCGAGCGGCGCTGGCGCCAGCCCAGGACGCCCAGCGCGCACAGCGCGACGAACTTCACGATCACCAGCCGCCCGTACCCGGAACCCAGCACGTCGGCCGGTGTCAGCCGCACCGAGGCGTTGACCAGGCCGCTCAGCGCCATCGCGACCCAGCACCACAGCGCCACCGCGGAGAACCGCCGGGCAGCCAGGTGCAGCCGACCGCCACCACGCAGCGCATGGACGACCAGAGCGAGCAGGCCGCCGGCCCACAGGCCGGCGGCGACGAGGTGGATCAGCAGGCTGTTGGTGGCCAGGTCGTGGGAGCCACCGGCCGACGAGTGGCCGGTCAGCCCGAGCGGCAGCAGCGTCAGCAACGACCCGGCCAGCAGCGCCGGCGTCCACGACCAGCGCAGCACCGACAGGCTGGCCAGCGTGACCGCCGCGGCCAGCACCGCGGTCCACCGCCAGGCCGACGCGGTGGTGATCAGGCCCGCCAGCGACCACAGCCGCGCCGGGTCGAGCTGCTCGGCCAGCGGGCGGCCCGAGACGTCGGAGATGGTCAGCGGGATCAGCAGCGCGGCGCACACCGCCCACACCGCCGAGGCCGCAGTGCCCAGACGCAGCGCGCGGTACCCGTCGGCGTCGAGGATCCCGCTGCGCTGCGGCGGCGTCAGGAACGCGGCGAACAGGAACGATCCGACGGCCAGCACGCCCGCGATCTCCCCGGCCGCCCGCACGAACGGCAGCCCCAGCGTGGTGGCCGGGCCGGGGTTGGGCAGGCCGGTGGCGCTGAGCGCGTCGGCCAGCGACAGCGCCCCGAGGCCGGCCGCCGTGGCGCCGGCCAGCGCCGCGACCCCGGCCAGCACCGGCCACACCCGCGCGCGCCGCCCGGGCGTGGGCGACGCGTCCGCGGCCGTGGCGTGCGCCGTGTCGGCGGGCCGGGCAACCGTCATGCATCCAGGGTATGGGCCCGCGGCGCCGCGCTAGGCCGGGCGGCCGTCCTGGCGGGCCTGACGCGCCCTGAACTCCCGGGCGACGAACTGCCGGCGCGCCATCTGCCCGATGTAGTCGCAGTCGC
>NZ_LZKC01000004.1:0-22358 GCF_001672685.1 Mycobacterium sp. E2462 | reverse complement strand
CGAGCAGCGGGTCGTCCGAGGGATCGATTCCGGCTAACCGCGGAATGGGGTCGAAGATCACCTGCTTTTGCTGCGCGCCGCGGTCTACCTGCTCAGCGGCCGCAAGCGCAGGGCAGCCTGACGACGCCGTCGGGAATGCCGCGGGGTTTCGCGCGGTTTCACTGAACCGATGCGCGCCCGAAGCGGGCGGATCGAGGAGGCGACGCGTGGCGACAACACCCGGCGCGAATCTCGATGTCCTCGAGTTCGTCGTCGCGCGCCAACACGATGCCGTGGCCGCCGCCCAGTTCGAAGGCCTGGCCGCCGAGTACGCCGGCCGCTATGGCGGTGACCCCACGCAGCTGCGCCGGGAACTGTTCGATTATCCCGCCGAGGAATTCGAGCCCCCGACCGGTGTGCTCGTCGTAGCGCTGTGCAACCAGGAGCCGGTCGCGGGCGGTGCGTTGCGCCGCTACGACTCGAAAACCGCGGAGCTTAAACGCATTTGGACGGCATCGGCGCATCGGCGGCGTGGCTACGGCAGATTGGTGGTGGCCGAACTGGAGCGCCGCGCGTTGCTGCTCGGCTACACCCGCGTCTACCTGACCACCGGCTGGCGGCAACCCGAGGCGGTCGCGCTCTACGTGTCGGCGGGCTACACGCCGCTTTACGACCCGCGCATCCCGGCGGCGCAGGTTGGTCCGCACCCCTTCGAGAAACGGCTCACCACCGAGGACGCGGGATGAAATTTCTTCTCATCACCCTGATCGCGCACCTGCCCGACCCGGTCACCGGGGAGACCAAGAGCCCCGCCGAACGGTTGCGTGGTGTCGTGGACAAGGCGGTGCTCGCCGAGGAGTTGGGTTTCGACGGCTTCGCGGTGGGCGAACGCCACGAAGATCCGTTCATCTCGTCCTCGCCGCCGGTGGTACTGAGCAACATCGCGGCGCACACGTCGACGATCGGGTTGTTCACCGGTGTGACGACGCTGAGCCTGCTCGACCCGGTCCGCGCGTTCGAGGACTACTCCACGCTCGACAACCTCTCGGGTGGCCGGCTGGAGCTCATCATCGGTAAGGGCAACGGCGCCGCGCAGGCGCAGTTGTTCCACGTCACCACCGAAGATCAATGGCAGCGCAACCGCGAGGGATACGAGCTCTTCCGGCTGCTGTGGGAGAGCGAACGGGTGACCTGGTCGGGCCGCTTCCGGCCCCCGCTGGTCGACGCGAAGGCGCTTCCGCGCCCACTGCAGCAGCGGATCCGGATCTGGCACGGCAGCGCCACGAGCCGCGACTCCGTCGACCTCGCCGCGCGTCACGGCGACCCGATCTTCTCGGCGAACGTCAGCAACACGGTCGAGCCGTACGCCGAGCTGGTCCGGCACTACCGGCGGCGGTGGCAGGAGTATGGCCACCGCCCCGGGGACGCCCTGGTCGGGGCGGGCACCGCCGGGTTTTATGTCGCAGCCACCTCGCAGGAGGCGGTGGCGGCCTACCGACCGGTGGTCGAGGCCCGCCTTGCGGCACAGCGCCGGGCGGGCATTCCGGTGGTGTTCGACTCCGTCGACGATTTCGTCGAGCGCAGCTCGGCCCTGATCGGCAGCCCGGCACAGGTCATCGACAAGGTGGCGCGCTACCACGAACAGCTCGGGCACGAGGTCATGCACCTCAGTGCCGACACGGACGGACTAACGGCTCCCCAGCAGCGGCGCAGCCTGGAACTGTTCCAGTCGGAGGTGGCGCCGACGCTGCGGGCAATGATCCCCAGCCGGCCGCTGGTCGCGCAGGTCGTCGTCGACGACACTGTCGCACAACAGGTTTGACGGGTCGGCTACGCGGCCGCCGTGGTGGGAGCCGACACGGCGGTCACCTCGGAGTGGACGTGGCTGCACACCGTGCAACGCACCTCGTATTCGAGCTTGTTGTCACCGAGATCCAGAAACCGGTACTCCGCCCACGCCATGCACCGCGGGCACCGTGCCCGTCCCCGCTCCACCGTCATCGACCCGCATCCCTTTCACCGCGCTCTAACGCTCGGAGAAGTACCCGGTCCGTGACGAGTCCAATCCTCGAACCGACCCCGACCTAACGCCACGCGAACACGGGTTGCTCGAGGTCGTCGACCGGGTCGTCGCGCCCCTCCAACCCGAGCCACCGCAGTTGCAACAGCACTGCCCCGGTCGGCGCGTGGATGAGGTCGTTGCCCAACGGAATCTGCACGACCGGGCGCGGGCTCTCCGGGATGCTGATGAACCTGGGCGAATCGTCGCGCTGCAGCTGGTGCAGCCCGACGCGGTAGACCGCCACCACCTCGTCGGGCGACGGCCGGGGATCGAGCCGGCCGCCGCCCCAGATCACCACCGGGGTGATGACGTAGCCGGATCGCGTCGGGTAGTCGTCGAGCAGCCCCAGCACGTCCGGCTCGCCCAACTCGACGCCGACCTCCTCGCTCAGCTCGCGCAGCGCGGCGGCCACGGCCGTCTCACCCGGGTCCAGCCGGCCGCCCGGCAGGGCCCACTGCGCCGCGTGGCTCGTGAGCCGAGAGGCCCTGCGGCACAGCAAAAAAGCGGCGCCGCCCGACACGTCCACCATGCGGCCGTCCAGGCCGAAGTCGGGCAGCGGGCGCCCGGCGTTCCACTCCTGGACCGGCGCCGGGTCCACACGGTCCTCCCCCACTTCCGAATCGACGAGCACCACCGCCACCGCCGCGTGCCGCTTGCTCGGGTCCGTCACGGCGCGACGGCGGTGGCCGGCCAGGTGATCGCGGATCGTGTCGCGCAACGCCTCGTCGTACGGGATGGTCACCTCCCGAGCCTAGGCGCACCGGTCGCGGTGTGATCCATCGAAAGCGCCCGCCCTGCCCGGCCGCCGACCCGGCTAGGTATAGTTTGCTGTATTCAGAGGTCGGATCGCTGCGTTGCGCCCGACCGATCGGCCGGCTACCCACCACGAGGCGCGCGTGACCATGCGATCATCTCCCCGGCGTTCGGCCGCCACCGTTCTCGTGGTGTCCGCCGCCGCCTTCCTGGCGAGCCTCGACCTGTTCATCGTCAACATCGCCTTCCCCGACATTCGCACCGCGTTTGCCGTGACCGACCTCGGCGCGATGTCGTGGATCCTCAACGGCTACACCTTGGTGTTCGCGGCGTTCCTCAATCCGGCGGGCCGGCTCGGTGACCGTTACGGGCACCGGCGGATCTTCCTGTGGGGTCTGGCGGTGTTCACGCTCGGTTCGGCCGCCTGCGGCATCTCCGGGTCGTTCGCGGCGCTGATCGTCTGTCGCGTCGTGCAGGCATTCGGCGCCGCCCTGCTGATGCCCAGTTCCCTCGCGCTGCTCATGGCCGCGGTTCCGGCGGCACGGCGGTCCATCGCCGTCAGTACCTGGTCGGCGGTGGCGGCGATGGCGGCCGCGCTCGGACCGCCGGTCGGCGGCCTGCTGGTCGAATTGTCCTGGCGCTGGATCTTTTTCGTCAACCTGCCGGTGGGGCTGGCGGCGCTCGCGGCGGGCCCGTGGGTGCTCGCCAGGTCGGCCGGGGCCGGCACCGGCATCCCGGATCTTCTCGGCGCGCTGTGTTTGGTGCTCGGGGTGGGGGCGCTGGTGTGGGCGCTGATCGAGCTGCCCGCCGCGGGAGGGACGGCGGCCCGGGTGGTGATCGCAGCCGGCACCGCCGTGTGCGCGATGGCGCTGGCGGTGTGGCGTTCCCTGCGTCACCCGACGCCCGCGTTGGACCTGGCCGCGGTCCGGATCGTGCCCATGTGGTCGAGCTGCCTTGCGCTCCTGCTTTTCGCCGCCGCGTTCGGCGCCATGCTGCTGGGCAGCGTCATGCTGCTGACCACCGTGTGGGGCAAGACCCCCGCGGCGGCCGGCCTGTGCTTGTCACCCGGTCCCGTGATGGTGGTGCTCGTGTCGTTGACGATCTCCGGCCGGCTCATCGACCGCGTCGGCGTCGGGGTCGTGGCCGCCGTCGGCGCCGCGCTCTACGCGCTGGGGATCGTGATCTGGTTGTGCCGGGTCACCCCCGAGCCGCACTACGTCGCCGACTTCCTTCCCGGGCAGTTATTCACCGGCGCCGGGGTGGGGCTGGTGATTCCCAGCCTCTCGGCCGTTACCGGGTTGGCGTTGCCGACGCAGCGGTGGGGCGCCGGGTCGGCCCTGACCAACACCGCCCGGCAGCTGGGCACCGTCCTGGGGACAGCGGTGCTGACCATGATCTATCAACCCGGGATCACGCTGGCGGCCATCCGGTGGGGGTGGGGATTCATCGTCGCGGCGGCGGGTACGTCCGCGGTGATCGCCGCGGCGCTCGCGCTGTGGTGGCGAAGCAACGCCGAGGCGCCGCCCGTCGTCGCCGCGCAGGAGTGTGCGATGCGGTAAGGAGGGTGGCATGAAGGTCATCGGGTTCGAGGAGCACTACAAGCTGCCGGCGATCTCCGCCGAACATCATCGCGCGGGGCCCAACCCGACGACCGACCTCCTGCAGGCGGCGGGCTTCGGGACGCCGGACGGGCAAGGTGACTGGCCGCCCGGGATCTACGAGCTCGGCGCGGGCCGCATCGCCGCGATGGACGACGCCGGCATCGACGTGCAGATCCTGTCGCACTCGGTGCCCGGACCCGAGACGCTCGAGCCGACGGTCGCGGCGGCGTTGGCCGGGCAGGCCAACGACGCGGTGGCGGCCGCGGTCGCCCAGTACCCGGACCGGCTGCGCGGCTTCGCCACCCTGCCCATGCGCGACCCGGTCGCCGCCGCAACTGAACTCGAACGCAGCGTGCGCCAGCACGGCTTCGTCGGCGCCCTGATCAACGGCCACGTCAACGGGCGCTACCTCGACGACACCTTCTTCTGGCCGGTGTTCGAGATGGCCGAAAACCTGGGCGTGCCCATCTATCTGCATCCGGTGCTGCCGCCGCAACCGGTGATCGACGCCTGCTACGGCGGGCTCAATCCCCGGGTGTCGGCGCGGCTGGCGGCCGCGGGCGCCGGTTGGCACATCGACACCGGGATCCACTGCCTGCGGCTGATCCTCGGCGGGGTGTTCGACCGGTTCCCCGCGCTGCAGGTGATCGTCGGGCATCACTTCGAAGCGCTCGGTTGGCTGGGCTGGCGGGCCGAGTACGCGTTCGGGGTGGCAGAGACCGGGCTCAAACGCACTGTCGCCGCCTATCTGCGGGAGAATTTCTACGGCGGCATCCTGGCCGGTGACTTTTTCACGCAGGAGCCGGGCGCGGTGGATCCGACGTGGCGCCTGTCGCTGGCGGCCTACCAG
This sequence comes from Mycobacterium sp. E2462, assembly GCF_001672685.1. NCBI lineage: Bacteria > Bacillati > Actinomycetota > Actinomycetes > Mycobacteriales > Mycobacteriaceae > Mycobacterium > Mycobacterium sp. E2462. The sequence goes on along the minus strand of NZ_LZKC01000004.1, from coordinate 17,113 downwards.
GCGATGGTCAGCGTGGTCGGCATCGACCGCATCGTGTTCACCGCCGACTTTCCCTACGGCAATGCCAAAGCAAGCCGCCGATTCCTCGATCAGATGCCGATCAGCGAGGACGACAGGGCCAAGATCGCCCACCGCAACGCCGAGCGCCTGTTGCGTCTGTGACGCCTTGGTCGGGGCCGGTGTCAGTGGTTGACTGCGACCATGCGTAGAGAACCTGTGTTGGCCCGACGCTTCTTCGATCGCTTCGAGCCGATCCACGCCGTCACCTACTTCGCGCCCGAGGCGCGGGCGGCGTTGGACGCCCTGGGCTACCGCGGATTCTGGATGGGCTACTTCGCCGCCCGCTCGGCGCCGCTGGGGGCCGTCGCGCGCGAGGTGGTGGCCGCGCTGTTCTACAACTTCGCCCCCGAGCGGGTCGCCAAGGCGTTGCCGGCGGCGTGGGAGATCGCCGGACCCGACGCCGCGCTGCGGGCCCGCCAGCAATCGGCGGTATCGGCGCTGCGCCGTTACGGGTTGAATTCGGCGGAAACCCTGGACGTGGCAGTCGAACTGGCCGGCAAGGCCGCGCGCAGCGCGCCCCTGGACGGGCGCCCGCTGTTCGCCGCGAACCTGGCATTGCCGTGGCCGGAGGAACCGTTGGCGGCGCTCTGGCACGCGACGACCCTGCTGCGCGAGCAGCGCGGTGACGGCCACGTGGCGGTGCTGGCCGCGGCGGGAATCTCGGGTCGGGAGTGCAACGTGCTGCACGCCGCCGCCGGCCGGGTGCCTCGCGAATATCTCGCGCGAACCCGCGACTACGACGAGGCGGCCTGGCGCCGCCACGAGCAGAGCCTGGCCGACAAGGGCTTGCTCGACGCCGACGGCTCGCTCACCGCGGCGGGCCGCGACCTGAAGCACCACATCGAAGAGACGACGGACGCGCTGGGCCTGACGGCGCTCGAGGCGCTCGGCGATGACGAGGTCGAGGCGCTGTTCGCCGCCCTCACGCCGCTGACTCGCGCCGTGGTCGCCGGCGGCGATGTGCCCGCCCTCACCCCGATGACGTTGCGCCGCGACGAATTGCACGACGACAGCGCGCATCTGGTCGCGACCTAGCGCGCTGATTGCGCGGCCCCGTCCGGGGTATTGCGGTGGGTGACCGAGGAGGACCGATGGCACCCGACGAACGCGTCAGCGTGGTCGTGATCACCTACAACCGCTGCGCGGAACTGGACCGCACCCTGCGCCTGCTGGCCGAGCTGCCCGAACAGCCGACCGTGATCGTCGTGGACAACGCCTCCTCCGACGGCACCGCGGACATGGTCCGCTGCCGGCATCCCGATGTCACGCTGGTGACGCCCGGAACGAATCTCGGGGCGGTAGGCCGCAACCTCGGTGTGTTGCTGGCGGATTCGCCGTACGTGGCGTTCTGCGACGACGACACGTGGTACGACCCGGGCGCGTTGCGCCGGGCCGCCGACCTGCTGGACGCCCACCCGAGTCTGGGTGTGGTGACGGCCAGCATCACCGTCGAACCCGACGGCCGGCTCGACGCCATCTGTTCGGAAATGGCCGAATCGCCGTTGGATCGCACGCCCGGCATTCCAGGACATCCCCTGCTCAGCTTTCTAGCCGGCGTCTCCGTCGTGCGCCGCAGCGCGTTCCTGGCGGCCGGCGGCTTCTCCAGCCGGCTGTGGCTCGGCGGTGAAGAGGAACTGCTCGCCTCCGACCTGGCCCGCGCCGGGTGGCAGATGAGTTACGTCCCGGAGATCGTCGCCCACCACCACGCCTCCCGCCTGCGCGACGCCCACCTGCGGCGCCGGCATGGCATCCGGAACACGTTGTGGTTCACGTGGCTTCGCCGCCCCCTGCCCAGCGCGACGCTGCGCACCGCGCGGTTGCTGCGCCGCCTGCCGCGTGACCGGGTGACGGCGCTGGGGGTTGTCGACGCGATCCGTGGGGTGCCGTGGGTGCTGCGCGAGCGCAATCCGGTGCCGCCGCACGTCGAGCGCGGCTACCGGTTGCTCGAGGACTCGCAGCTCAACGGCAAGGCCCGCAACTACGTGTCGTGAGGGCCCGGCACTACGCTGGGGCGCATGCCCGGTCAGCGAGTGCCCGGCGGGGTGGTGCACAAGCTCCCCGCCGACCTGCGCGCGTCGTTGACCGCGAACGCCGACGCGCTGGCGGCCTGGCACGACATCACGCCGCTGGCGCGCAACGAGTTCATCTGCTGGGTGTGCGACGCCAAGCAGGAGGCCACCCGCCAGCGTCGCATTCGCCGAACCGTGGAAGAGCTCGAAGAGGGCAAGCGCCGCCCCTGCTGCTGGCCGGGCTGCAAGCACCGCGAGCGCACCGGCGCGTAGCGCGGGTGCGCTCAATGAATGTTGCTGCGGCCGTTAGGGATTCAGCCGTCGATAGAAGACCAGCGCGTTGCCCCTGGTGTCACTGACCACGGCTCGCCGCTCGTGGGCATCGTCGTAGGGCGCCCTGACGATCTTGCCGCCACTGGCTTCGACCGCCTTCGCCGCCGCGTCGACGTCAGCGGTCTTGATGCCGACGACCACCTGTCCGGGCGCGGGGTGGTCCGCCGGTGTCGCCAGCGCCACGGTGATCGACCCACCGTCGAGGGCGGCGTAGTGATCACCGTCGCGGAACTTCAGCGCCATTCCCAACGTCTCGCGATAGAACCGGATCGACCCGTCGAGGTCGTCGGTCGACAGGATCACCATCGTGACTTGGTGATCGCTCACGGCAACCCCAGCGCGCCGATCACCTCGAGTCAGGCGCGGCCGGCCGAAACCACTTGACCGTCAAGCGAATCCATGGGCGGCCCGTCGCCGTGTCCCTGGTCGCGGTCGGCCACGGTCGTGGCCAGGGCGGTGCCGTCCTCAATGGTCCCGACGATGTCGACGCGGTCGTTGACCGTGAAACGCGTTGCACCGATGGCCCGTTGGCTGGCGCCGTGGCTGATCACGGTGGTGTCGGGGGTCACTCGATAGGTCTGGGTGTACCCGTTGGCGCTGCGCGCCGTCACCGAATCGGCCGTCACGGCGATCACCGTGCCCTCTTGGCTGACGGGTTGCGAAACGGCGGGCGGCTCCTGGCTCGCCGTGATCGTGCGCCGCTCGGAGTGGGCTGTGTTGAGCACCAACGCCGTCACGCACGCCGCACACAACACCGACGCGGAGACCACGTCGCACGCCGCGGCGACCCCGGAAGCGCGGCGCCGAGTGCCGCGGCCGATCGACGGCCAATGATGTTCGGCTGATTCGGTCATGCGATGTCTGGCGCTCACGGTCTTCCCCTCCTGCGGAACCGCACCGAAAGGCCATCGATGCTTACCGAATCAGGTCGTTGCGGGGGAATTACCCTGGCTGCCGCCGCGATAAACCGCGGCGCGGCTCAGCCCTTGGCGAGGGTGAACTGCGCGACGTCGGTGTAACCCTCCCGGAACAAGTCCGCGCAGCCGGTGAGGTACTTCATGTAGCGGTCGTAGACCTCTTCGGACTGCACCGCGATCGCCTCGTCCCGGCGCGACTCGAGCGCCGCGGCCCAGGTGTCCAGGGTGCGCGCGTAGTGCAGCCGCAACTGCTGAACCCGCTGGACGCTGAAGCCGGCCCGCTCGGCGTGCTCGACGACGTTCTTGGCCTGCGGCAGGTCACCGCCCGGGAAGATCTCGTCCATGATGAATTTCATGAACCGGATCTTCGTCATGGTGATGGGCAGGCCCCGTTCGGCGAATTCCTCGTCGCTGGGCTTGATGATGGTGTGCAGCAGCATCACGCCGTCGGCGGGCAGCGCCTCGTAGGCCATCTTGAAGAAGTCGGGGTACCGGTCGCGCCCGAAGTGCTCGAACGCGCCGATCGACACGATCCGGTCGACCTTCTCGTCGAACTGCTCCCAGCCCTGCAGCAGCACGCGCTTCTCACGGGGTGACGGATGTCCGTCGAGGCGCCGCTGGACGTGCGCCTTCTGGTTGCGGCTCAGCGTCAGGCCCACGACGTTGGTGTCGTACTTCTCCAGCGCGCGCACGATCGTGGTGCCCCAGCCGCAGCCGATGTCGAGCAGCGTCATGCCCGGCTTCAGGCCGAGCTTGCCCAGCGAGAGGTCGACCTTCGCGATCTGCGCCTCCTCGAGGCTCAGGTCGTCGCGCTCGAAGTAGGCGCAGCTGTAGGTGCGCGTCGGGTCGAGGAACAGCGCGAAGAAGTCGTCGGACAGGTCGTAGTGCGCTTGTACGTCCTCGAAGTGCGGTTCCAGGCTCGCGGCATCGCTGGTTTTGTCGGACAAGAGCACAACCTTTGGCTTGATTGACAGCGGGTCGGCACCGGCCGGCCGGAGCCGATCCACGTGCTGGCGAGCCAGTGTATCCGCCCGGTGGCGGCCGTCGGGGCGGCACTTGGCGATCCGGCGGCCACCGCTCACCGGCGCCGACGGCCGCGGCGGGTTGACCCGTCAGGCGGCGTGGGACACGATGGGCCGCAAAACCGTGGCGGTCGGGGGAGAGGCGGGAGTCGCAATGGCGGACATCACCATGCTGATCCTCGCCGACCACGACTGGTTCCGTGAACAGTTCGCCCGCCTGGACTACCTGCAAGCGCAGTCCGCCACCCAGGCCGCGCTCGACCGGGTGTGGCGCCCGCTCGCCGACAAGCTCGACGTGCACGCCTACATCGAGGAGAAGATCTTCTACCCGCAGCTTCTCAAACGCGGCAGCGGCGAGGCCGAGGGTGAGACGCTCGACGCGATCGGCGACCACAACGACATCCGCGACGGCGTGCGCGCGGCCGACGCGGTCCGCACCGGCACCGCGCAGTGGTGGGCGGCGGTCGGCCGCACCCGCGAGGCCAACGACGACCATATGGGCGAGGAAGAGCGCGAAGGCCTCTCCGATTTCCGGCGCAACGCCCCCGCCGGCCTGCGGGAGTCCCTCGGTCGGCAGTACAGCGACTTCATGGCCGCGCACCCCACGACGAAGGGGCTGCCGATCGAGGACCGCGACCCCGAGGGCTACGTCGAACAGGTGCGGCAAGCACCGGACAGCAAACCCCAGGATTTCTCGCTGCGGATCGGCAGCCTCAAGGGCCAGTGACGGGCCGTGCGATGGCGCGCGCGGGGTCCCGTGACGCGGATAACCAACCCCGGCCGGGCGGCCCGGGGGCGACCCCGGGGCGTCTGCCCCGCCTAACGCCGCTGACCAGGCCGTTGTCCGTGTCGTCGGCGAAGTGTCGGGGCCGGGCGCAGGCCGGCGGACCGGCTGCGGAACCGGCGGCGGGGGCCGCGGCGGGCGTGTCCGCGGGTTCGGCCCCGCAGCGTTGTGGGTACGCGATCTGGCGATGAACACTCGACGCCGCCGGCGGAAATGGAAACGCAAGGACATCAGGGTCGCCGATGCAGCGATGCGCCAGACCATCATGGGCACCGCCATCGGCAACTTCATGGAGTGGTACGACTTCGGCGTCTACGGCTACATCGCCACCACCATCGCGCAGGTGTTCTACCCCGGCAAGAGCGTCAGCGGCGTCCATCTGCTCGCCACGTTCGGCACGTTGGCGGCGGCGTTTGTGGTGCGGCCCCTCGGTGGCTTCATCTTCGGTCCGCTGGGCGACCGCATCGGCCGACACCGGGTCCTGGTGGTCACCATCCTCATGATGACGGTGAGCACCACCGCGACCGGCTTGCTGCCGGGCTATAGCTCCATCGGCATCTGGGCGCCGATCCTGCTGGTCATCGCCCGTATCTTCCAGGGCCTCTCCACGGGCGGCGAGTATGTCGGCGCCATGACCTATCTGGTCGAGCAGGCGCCCGACAACAAGCGCGGTCTGATGGTCGGGTTCCTGCCGATGGGCAACCTCGTCGGGTTCGTCATGGCCGGGATGCTGGTGACACCGCTGCAAACGTGGCTTCCGGAGTCGGACATGTTGGCGTGGGGCTGGCGGATCCCGCTGCTGCTGGGCGCCCCGTTCGGCCTGGTGGCCCTGTTCCTGCGGCTGCGGCTCGAGGAGTCCTCCGCCTACGAGAAGGCGACCGAGGGCTCGCACTCTTCCGGCGGGCAGGGCAAACAGCAGATCTGGCGCACGATCGTCGAGCAACGCAAGGGTTTGGTGATCTGCGCCGCGTTGGTGCTGACCTCTCAGGTCGCCGACTTCATGCTCACCGGGTACCTACCGACATACCTGAAGCTATTCGTGCGGGTGGGGCACACCGCCGGGCTGGTCATGATCGTGGTGACGCTGGCGATCCTGATGGCCACCGTGGTGCTGGTGGCCGGCCTGTCCGACCGCATCGGCGTCAAGCCGATCATGTGGACGGGTTGCGGGCTGCTCATCGTGGCGTCGGTCCCGGCGTTCCTGCTGATGCGCTACGGCGGGATCTACCCGATCATCTTCATCGGCGTCCTGCTGATCGGTCTGATGGAGCTCTGTTTCGACAGCACCGCGCCCGCGATGTTGCCGGCGCTGTTCCCGACACGCGTCCGGTACGCGGCGTTGGCCGTGTCCTACAACATCGCGATCTCGGCCGTCGGCGGCACCACCCCGCTGATCGCTCAGGCGCTGGTGTCCGGCACGGGTAACGCCATGGCGCCGGCCTACATGCTCATCGTCGGCGGCGTGGTGGGCGCCATCACGCTGCTGTTCACCCCGGAGGTGGCCGGTAAGCCGCTGCCGGGTTCCGGGCCGGCCGTCGAAACGGAGCAGGAAGCCCGCGAATTGGCCGACGACATCCGTTGACGCAGCCTGGGAGGTTTATTTCCCGGCGCCCGGCCTATCCGTAACGCATGAGAAGCGCCTTTCACCAGCAGCTCGGGATGTTGACCGAGCGGTTGGTGGACATGTGCGCCATGGCCGCCGGCGCCATCACCGACGCCACCGACGCGCTGCTGGGGGCCGACCTGATGCTGGCCGAGCAGGTCATCGCCCGGCACGCGGACGCCGTCGCGAGCGAGGCCCACGTCGAGGATCTGGCCTTCGCGCTGCTGGCCCTGCAGGCGCCGGTGGCCGCGGACCTGCGGGCCGTGGTGAGCGCCCTGCGAATAGCCGCGGATGCCCAACGGATGGTCGGGTTGGCGGTCCACGTCGCGGAAATCGCCCGCCGGCGCCACCCGCAGCATGCCGTGCCGGAGGAGATCAGCCGATACCTCGCCGACATGGGGACCGTCGCCGAGGGACTCGCCACCGGCGCCCAGGAGGTGCTGCGCGCGCAGGATCCGCGCCGCGCCGCGCAGATCCGGCGTGACGACGACGCGATGGACGAACTGCACCGCCGGTTGCTGGCCGCGCTGATGCAACCCGACTGGCGTTTCGGCGTCACGGCCGCGGTGGACGCCACGCTGCTGGGCCGCTTTTACGAGCGCTTCGCCGATCATGCCGTGGAGATCGCCCGGCGCGTCATCTTCCAAACGACGGGCCACTGAGCCAGCTGGGCCGCGCGTAAACCGTTGCCCGACAACTGCATTGCCGGCCGCGGTGTGAGAACTCGCGGCTCGGGTATACCAGCCGGTGTGATCACGCGTCGAGGCCGGCTGGGCGGCCCCACCGGTGTCCTATCCATTCAACCGGGCCGGGCGCGCTGATGGCCCAACCGAAACCGGTGCCCGACGACCTGCGCCGGTTGGCCGCCGCGCACGGGGTCGCCACCTCCTACCGCAACGAGCGTCGCGAGCCGGTCGAGGTCGATGCCGACGTCGTAATCCGGGTGCTCGGGCTGCTCGACGTCGACGCCTCCGACGAAGCCGCCCGGCGTCACTCGCTGGACAAGCTCGCCGAATTGGACCGCGCCGGCGCGGTGGCCCCCACCATCGCGATGCGGGTGGGCGAAGGGCCGAGGCCGCTCGAGGGGGCAACGGCGCTGGTCGGCGAGGACGGCGAGCGGATCGAGGTCCGCGACGAGCTGCCGGGCGATCTTGCGGTGGGCTGGTACCGACTGCACCTGCGCGACGGTCAGGAAGCGACCCTGGTGGCCGCGCCACCGAAGGTGCCGGCCACCCCCGCGACGTGGGGCTGGATGCTGCAGCTCTACGGGCTGCGGTCCGAATCGTCCTGGGGCGCCGGCGATCTCGGCGATCTGCGGGACTTCGTGAAGTGGACCGCCGCCACGCACGGAGCCGGCGCGGTGCTGCTCAACCCGCTGCACGCGCCGGGGCCGACGCACCCCGTGCAGCCCTCGCCCTACACGCCGTCGAGCCGGCGATTCTCCAATCCGCTGGTGCTGCGCATCGAGGACCTGGCCGCCTACCAGCGCGCCGACGCGGACACCCGCGCCGAGATCGACGCGCTGCGCGTCTCGCCGGCCACCGAACGCATCGACTACGACCTCGTGTGGGCGGCCAAACGCGCCGCGCTCGAGCTGCTGTGGCGGTGCGAGGGCCGACCGAGCCCGCTGGACGGGTCCCCGGCCACCCAGGGCTTGGCCGACTGGGCCGCGTACTGCGCGCTCGCCGAGCGGCACGGCGGGCGCTGGACGCACTGGCCGGAGCCACTGCGCGACGTCGCCGGGCCCGCGGTGACGGCGGCCCGGCGGGAGCTGGCCCCGCGGGTCGCCTTCCACGCGTGGGTCCAGCAGCAATGCGCCGAACAGCTCGCGGCCGTGCGGGCCACGGCCCGCGACGCCGGCATGGCGCTCGGCGTCCTGCATGACCTGCCCGTCGGCGTGGACGCCGACGGGGCCGACGCCTGGGCGCTCGCCGACCTGTTCGCGACCGGGGCCAGCATCGGCGCGCCGCCGGACAACTTCACCCCCCGCGGCCAGGACTGGGGCCTGCCGCCGTGGCGTCCGGACCGGTTGGCCGCCACCGGGTACGCCGCCTTCCGCGACATGCTGCGGGCGGTGCTGGCGCACGCCGACGGGCTGCGCATCGACCACGTCGCCGGGCTGTGGCGGCTGTGGTGGATTCCGCCGGGCGACGGGCCCGACCGCGGGACGTACGTGCACTACGACGCCGAGATCATGCTGGCGGCGCTCGCGGCCGAAGCGCACCGCGCCAACGCCACCGTGGTGGGCGAGGACCTGGGGACCGTCGAGCCGGAGGTCACCGAGGCGCTGGCCGCCAACGAGATGCTGGGCTGCGCGGTGTCCTGGTTCACCCGCGACGAAGCGGCACCCGAGCAGCCCCTACTGCCGTCGGCGGCGTGGCCGTCGCGCGCCGCCGCCAGCCTCTCCACCCACGACCTGCCGACCGCGGCCGGTTTCCTGCGCGGCGACCACGTGCGCGTGCGGGCGGAGCTGGGGCTGTTGAAGGACGTGCCCGCCGAAGAGCGGGCCGCCGCGAAGGAACGCGAAGAGTGGTTGGCGCTGTTGCGGTCCGAGGGCCTGCTCGACGGGGACGACCCCGACGAGTCGGCGATCATCGTCGCGATGCACCGCTTCCTCGCCGCGACCCCCAGCCGGTTGAAGCTGATCTCGCCGTACGACGTGCTCGCCGAGCCGCGCCAGCCGAACCTGCCCGGCACCGTCGACGAATACCCGAACTGGCGGCTTCCGTTGACCGAGACCTTCGAGCAGCTGCGCGCCGACCCGCGGGTCGGCGAGGTGGTTGCCGCCTTCGCCCGGGACGCCGCCAAGGGCTAGCCGAGCGGCCGCGCAGCGGACCGCGCATTTCGGGTGTGAGCTACGTCCGGTTTGGCTATTAGGAAGTAGATCGTCTCGCAGGTGGGCGGCGCGGCCGGAAGAAAACGAGGGCACCAAAATGGAAGCGATATCCCCAATCGACGCGTTGTTCCTCGTCGGCGAATCACGCGAGCACCCCATGCATGTCGGTTCGCTGCAGCTCTTCGAGCCGCCCGAGGACGCCGGGCCGCATTTCGTGCGGGAGTCGTATCAGGCCATGCTCGAGCGCACCGACATTCAGCCCACCTTCCGCAAGCATCCGGCCTTCCTCGGCGGCGTCACCAACGTCGCCTGGTCGCTCGACAAGGACGTCGAGCTCGACTACCACCTGCGCCGGTCCGCCCTGCCCGAGCCGGGCCGGGTGCGCGATTTGTTGGAATTGACGTCCCGCCTGCACGGCAGCCTGCTCGACCGGCATCGGCCGATGTGGGAGGCGCACCTCGTCGAGGGTCTGCAGGACGGCCGGTACGCCGTCTACACCAAGTTCCATCACTCCCTCATGGACGGCGTCTCCGCGATGAAGCTGATGCACCGCGCCTTCACCCCCGACGCCACGGACGACGAGGTGCGGGTGCCGTGGGAGATTGGGCCCCGCAAGCACAAGCCCAAGCAACGGCCGTCGCTGCTGTCACAGATCGGGGGCACCGCCAGCTCCGCGCTCGCGCTGGCGCCGTCGACCGTCAAGCTCGCGCGGGCCGCCCTGCTCGAACAGCAACTGACGCTGCCATTCCGGGCGCCTCGCACCATGTTCAACGTCCGCATCGGCGGGGCCCGACGGGTGGCGGCGCAGTCGTGGTCGCTGGAGCGGATCAAGGCGGTCAAGAAGGCCGCCGGGGTGACGGTCAACGACGTGATCCTGGCGATGTCCGCGGGCGCCCTGCGCGCTTACCTGATCGAGCAGGACGCCCTGCCGGACGCCCCGCTGACGGCCATGGTGCCGGTCAACCTCCGCAAGGAGGACGACGACCGCGGGGGCAACAACGTCGGCACCTTCCTGTGCAACCTGGCCACCGACCTCGACGACGCGGGCAAGCGCCTCGAGGTGATCAGCTCGTCGATCCAGGACACCAAGGAGGTGTTCTGGCAGCTGCCGTCGGTGCAGCAGCTGGCCCTGTCCGCCATGAACATCGGCGGGCTGTTCTTCGGCCTGCTTCCCGGTTACCTCTCGGCCGCGTCGCCCCCGTTCAACATCGTCATCTCGAACGTTTCGGCGGGGCGTCCGGAGCCGCTGTACTGGCGGGGTGCGCGCCTGGACGGGAACTATCCGCTGTCGATCCCGCTCGACGGGCAGGCGGTCAACATCACGGTGACCAACAACGCCGACAATCTCGACTTCGGGCTCGTCGGCTGCCGGCGCAGTGTTCCGCACTTGCAGCGGCTGCTCGGCCACCTGGAGACGTCGCTGAAAGACTTGGAGCGCGCGGTCGGCACCTGAGCCACGCCCCAGGCAATTCCCCGCGAACCACGCGCCGAACGGCGCCATCCCATCTAGGTATTGTGTACTATACCCAGTATGGTGGACAGACTTCCGGCGCGACTGGCGGAGCACCCGACGGTGCGCAAGGTGCGGTCCCGGCGATCGCAGCGACCCGGGACCATCGACGCCGGGTGGTTGCGGGAACTCTGCCTGGCCGCCGGCGCCGACGACGTCGCCTTCGCCAGCGTGGACAACGCCGCGTTGGCGTCGGAGGTCGACCACGTCGAGGCGGCACTCCCCGGTACCCGCAGCTACATCGCGCTGGTCGTCAAGATGAACCGGGACAACGTGCGGTCGTCGGCGCGCAGCGTCGCCAACCAGGAGTTCCATCGCAGCGGCGAGTTGCTCAACGAGGCGGCGTACCGCATCGTCCGCCAGTTGCAGGACGCCGGCTATCGCGCGCTGAACCCGTCGGCCACGTTCCCGATGGAGATGGATAACTTCCCAGGCAGGATCTGGGTGGTCGCGCACAAGCCCGTCGCCGTGGCGTCGGGGCTCGGCGTCATGGGCATTCACCGCAACGTGATCCACCCGAAGTTCGGCAACTTCATCCTGCTGGGCACCATCCTGGTGGACGCACCCGTCAGCGACTACGGCGAACCGCTGGACTACAGCCCCTGCCTGGAATGCAAGCTCTGCGTCGCCGCGTGCCCGGTCGGCGCGATCGGCAAGAACGGCGAATTCGACTGGCAGGCCTGCTCGGTACACAACTATCGCGAGTTCATGGGCGGCTTCACCGACTACGTGCAGACCATCGCCGACAGCGCGGACAAAACCGACTTCCGGTCGCGGGTCAGCGATTCGGAGAACGCCTCCATGTGGCAGAGCCTGGCGTTCAAACCGAACTACAAGGCCGCCTACTGCCTTGCCGTGTGCCCGGCCGGGGAGGACGTCATCGAGCCCTACCTCGACGACCGCAAGGGCTTCATGGACCTGGTGCTCAAACCGCTGCAGGACAAGAAGGAAACGCTGTACGTGCTACCCAACTCGGCGGCCGAGGCGCACGCCCGGCGCCGGTATCCGCACAAGCGGGTCAAGGTCGTCGACGGCGGGATGGGGGCGCGCTGACCCCCGCGGCTCAGGACGCTTCGGCCTCGGCGCGTTCCTCTTCCAGCCGGTCCTTGCTGCGCAGCAACCGCAGCAGCGTCACGAACAGCAACCCCCCGATCACGTTGCCGACCACCGCGTAGCCGAACCAGCCCAGCCAGTCGAGGTATCCGAACGGCGCCTTGCCGGTGGCGAGCGCCCCGAAGATCAGCAGCGAGTCCAGGATCGAGTGGAACAGCCGCAGCCCGGCGAGCAGGAAAGCCGCCGCGGCGGCCGCGGCGATCTTGGCGGGCACCGAGTCGGTGCCGTGCTGCATGCGGGTCATCAGCGTGATCACCATGCCGCCGAGCACCGCCAGCGACATGCTCTGCCACGACAGCGGCGCCGTGGCGAAGTGGGTGCCCGATTCGATCATCTGGGCGTGCAGTTGCGGGAAACCCGTCGCGATCAGCGACATGATGACCCAACCGCCGACCAGGTTGGCGAACATGGTGCCGCCCCACAGCTTGAGCAGCTGGGCGGCGCTCGCCCGCTTGGCGGCGACGGTGACCACCGGGATGATGAAGCCCTCGGTGAACAGCTCGCTGCGGCCCAACAACAGCGCGAGGAAGCCGATCGAGAACGCCAGACCGGCCAGCAACGGCTGGTGGGTGGCGTCCAGCACCGCCAGATAGGCGAGCACCCCGAGCGCCACCTCCGTGCCGCCGAAGAACCCGGTGACCAGGACGCCCCGCCAGCTGCGGTGCAGGCGCTGGGTGCCCTCGGTCAGCATCCGGGTGAAGGCGTCTTCGAGCTCGTCCTCGATCGGGCTGTCGGTCTTGCCGAGCTGCCGCTGGATGGTCTGACTCATGGTTGATCCCTCGCGTGTGTGCGGCCGACGAACCGCAGCTATACCCGTTTCTGGCGTGCCGGCAGCATGATCTGCGCCGTTAGTCTGGCCACAGCGCGGGCCCAGTCGTCACAGCGCCCGGCGGGGCGCCTTCACAGCGACCGCTCGGCCACCGCGTCGGGTTCGGTCGCGTAGTCGAGGTAGACGCTCGTGCCGTTCGGCCGGGCGTGGATGGTGCAGTGGTCGGCGAGGCCGTGCATCAGCATGATGCCGCGCGAGGCGCGGGGGTCGTTGGCTTTCTTCGGCGAGGGCCGCTGCCAGTTGCCGCGGTCGCTGACGCAGACGCGGATCGACTCCGCGCGAGGGTCGTAGCTGGCTTGCAGCTTCATGACGCCGATTCCGGCGTGATACGCGTGCTCGACGCAATTGGCCAGCGCCTCGTTGACTCCCAGGACGACGTCGTCGAGCACCTCAGCCGACATCCGCACCTCGTGGCGCAGCCACCGCTGCAGGGCCCGGCGCCATTCCGCCGCGGTGTCGGGACTGGCGGGTCCGGCAAGCGTCAACCGCAGGGCGGTCTCGGACGTTAGTGGGCTCATGGCAAGCCGCATACCCAGTTGGGGACAGACCATTAACGTGATCGGCGTATCGCTTCGGCCACAACACTATTGCGTACCGACTCCACCGCGCTGCCCGCGCCCATGGCCCCAGGGATCGCGCCAGCTCAGACCGCCTGCATCGCATACGTGATATAAATCCGGGCATGCAGGACGGACCGGGCGCCGGCAGCGTCGACGCGATCTTCGGGGTGATCGACGCCGGTAACGACCTGACGTGGCGCTACCTGCTGCCGAATCGCAAGGACCTCAGCCCGAGCGCGGTGCTGGTGCTCAACCGTGTCACGCGGGAGGGCCCCATGCGGCTGACCGCCCTGGCGGCCGCGGAGGACACCAGCCAGCCCGCCATGACGCAGCTCGTGCAGCGGATGGAACGCCAGGGTCTGTTAGAGCGCCTGCGGGATCCCGACGACGGCCGCGCCGCCTTGGTCGCGATCAGCAAGTCGGGCGAGGAACTATGGGCGCGGCGCGCCGAGGGGCGCCGCGAACGCCTCGCCGAGCTGCTCACGCGGTTGTCCTCGGAGGACGAGCTGGCACTGTGGCTGGCGGCGCAGGTGGCGCTGCCCATCCTGCGGCAACTGGTGCAGATCGCGACCTCGCCCGAGCAGTGAAGCGGGAGCCGCCGCCTCAACCGCGCGGTCGCAGGACCGGTGTCACCAGCTCCCCGGTGTCCAGGTAGCTCTCGAGATTGCGGATCGTCAGCAACGCCATCGCGCGCCGGGTGCGCTCCGTGGCACTGCCGATATGGGGGAACAACACCACGTTGTCCAGGTCCAGCAGCTCGCGGGGCACCTCGGGTTCGTCGGCGAAGACGTCCAACCCGGCGCCGGCCAGCCCGCCGCCGGCGAGCAGTTCGACCAGAGCGTCCTGGTCGACGACGCTGCCGCGCGCGATGTTGATCAGGTAACCGTCGGGGCCCAGGGCGCGCAGCACGGCCCGGTCGACCAGGTGGTGGGTGTTGGGGCTGCCCGTGGTGGCGACGACGAGCACGTCGACGGACTCGGCCAGCTCGGCCGGCGACTCCGCGTAGCGAAACGGGGACCCGTCGACGCGGTGCCGGTTGTGGTAGGCGATGGCGCAGTCGAAGCCCAGCAGCCGGGTGGCGATCGCCGAGCCGATGCGGCCCAGTCCGAGGATGCCGACCTGCAACCCGCTGACGTCGCGGGCGTAGGGGAACGGGCCGTCGCGCACCCAACGGCCCGCCCGCACGTACCGGTCGGCCGCGCCGAAGCGCCGCAGCGTCATGAGGACCAGGCCGACGGCCGTGTCGGCGACGGTGTCGGAGAGCACGTCCGGGGTGTTGCTCACGCCGATGCCGTGGCGGCGCGCGGCGGCCAGGTCGATCTGGTCGACGCCGGCGCCGTTGTTGACGATCACCGCGAGGTTGGGCAGCGACGCCATGGTGGCCGCGTCGACACCCGGCGACCCCGAGGTCAGCACCGCACGCACGTCCTGCGCATGCGCGGCGAGGAACTCGGCGCGTCCCGGGCCGTCGGGCAGCTGCGCGATCTCGTAGCGCGCCGTCAGCTCCGCCTCGAGCGTCGGCTCCAGGGCACCGATCCGCAGCACATCGTCGAGCCTCTGCACCGTCACGCATCCATCATTCCGCACCGAGCGAGCGGGGGCGGTCACAGCACCGCGTCGGCGAGGCGGTCGACCTGGTCCAGCGATGCGACGGTGGGGTGGAACAACAACCGGTCGAACCCCAGGTCCCGGTATGCCTGGACGGTGTCGCGCGCGTCCTTGGCCGAACACACGAGGTCGGCGACGTTGAGCGCGGCGTAGTCGGGCTTGAACCCGTAGTAGCGGGCGACATGCTCGCGGCCGGCTTGGGTGACGTCGGCCCCGCCGAATGCGAAGTTCGCCGCCGCGTGGAACCGGGGTTCGCCGGCGCGGCCGGCCTTTCGCCAGCCGGCCCGGATCTCGTCGGCGAACGCCGTTTGCATCGGATAGTCGCGCAGCGCGCCCGCCACCCAACCGTCGCCCATGGTGATCGCCCGCCGCACCGTCGCCCGCGCTCGGCCGCCGAAGAGCAGCGGAATGTCCACCGGGGCCGGGCACAGCGCGGTGCCGTTGCCGACCGGCTCCCCGGTCCAGACCCTGCGCAGCACCGACACCTGTTCGTCCAGGACGCGCCCGCGCTCGGTGTAGGGCACCCCGGCGGCGACGTAGTCGTCCTCTCGGGAGCCGACGCCGATCCCGACGACCAGCCGGTTGCCCGCCGCGTCGGCCAGGCCGGCCAGCTGCTTGGCCAAGACCAGCGTCGGGTACAGCGGCGTCAGCAACACGTTGGTCACCAGGACCAGCGCGGTGCTGGCCGACGCCGCCACGGACAGCGCGATCACGGAGTCGATGCTGGGATATACCAACCGGTCGATGGTGGTCACGGATTCGAATCCCCGCTGCTCGGCTCGGCGTGCCCAGTGGGCGAGCATCGGCCCCGGAACGCCGGCGATGTGATTCGGCAGACCGATTCCGATCTTCATGGCGGTGCCCCTTCGGGTGGTGCTTCGTTGACCATCCCAGGGTCGCCGCGGCCGGCGACCGGTGGCCAGTTTCGCCGCCTATGTGTGTAGTAAACGGCAATGCGAGTGCCGACTGCGTACCGTTATCGTCATGATGGAGCCGTTGGACGACCAGATTGTGCACGCCCTACAGGTCTCTCCGCGCGAATCGTTTCGGCGAATCGCCGACGTCCTGTCGGCGCCGGAACAGACGGTCGCCCGCCGCTACCGCAAGCTGCGCCGCGACGGGGTGTTGCGGGTGGTCGGGGTGGTCAACCCACTGGTGTACGGCGAGTGCCAGTGGGTCGTTCGCCTGCACGCCAAGCCCGACGACCTGCCGCGCCTCGCGGAGGCGCTGATCCGCCGGCCGGAGGTCACCCACGCCAACGTGCTTTCCGGATGGACCGAACTGGTGTGTGTGGTGCGGGCACCGCTGGCCGAAAGCAGTGACGGGCTGCTGCAGCGGTTGCCGCGGACGTCCTCGGTGCTGCGGATGGATGCGGATCTGGTGCTGCATGCGTTCGGCGGTCCGGCCGGGACCTTCTGGACCGGCTACGGCGACACCCACACCGCGGATCCGGCGACGCCGCGCCGCGCCGCGCACCTCAACCTGGTCGCGGCGGGCCCGCGCCCAGCCACCGAAACTGACTGAGCGAGAAGCGGATTCGGCTATCCGGGAGGGGTGGCGCGGATCAAGCGGCCGCGCGTGATCAGCGAGGCGGCCTGCTTAAGGCGTTTGGTGCGGATTCGCACGTCGTAGCTGTGGACATGGTCGATGATGCCCAGTCGCTCGGTGAGGTACCCGTAGAGGTGCTCGACGTCGCGGCAGATCACGACGGCGACCAGGTGGTGGCGCCCGCTGACGGCGATGACGGAGGCAACCTCGGGGTGCCCGGCGATCCGGTCGGCGACGTCGGTCAGGCGACCGGCCTGCGCGCAGATCCACACGGTGGCGGTGACCCGAAAGCCGAGGCGCTCCGGCACCAGCTCGAGGTCGTAGGTGAGGGAACCGGACGCCTCCAGGGCCGCAGCCCGTCGTTTGACCCGCGCCGGTGAC
>NZ_LZKC01000003.1:0-869 GCF_001672685.1 Mycobacterium sp. E2462 | reverse complement strand
CGCCCTGGGCGACACATACGCGCGGGCCGCGCCGGACCTCGTGGACGCGCTCAATCACGCGGTGACCACGGCCCGCACCGTCGATGGTCAGCGGCGCGAGCTCGACGCCGCGCTGCTGGCGGCCGCCGGCGTCGGCAACACCGGCGCCGACGTCGTCACCCGGGGCGGCCCCTTCTTGCAGCGCGGCGCGACCGACCTGCTGGCGAGCAGCGAACTGCTCGACGCCTACAGCCCCGAAATCTTCTGCACCATCCGCAACTTCGCCGAGGTCGGCCCGCGCATCCACAACGCCCTCGGCGACAACGGCTACGCACTGGGCGCCCACGCCTCGGGCGCCGTCACGGGCGCACCGAACCCCTACATCTGGCCGGAGAACCTGCCCCGCACCAACGCCCGCGGCGGGCCCGGGGGGCGGCCGGGGTGCTGGCAGACGATCACCCGGCAGCTGTGGCCCGCCCCGTTCCTCGTCATGGACACCGGCGCGAGCATGGCCCCCTACAACCACTTCGAGCTCGGGTCGCCGCTGCTGGTCGAGCACGTCTGGGGCCGGCAGCTGGGCGACTACACCATCAACCCGTAAGGCGGCGCGCGGTCAGGGCGGCGACCGCGCCCGCCTCGTTGATCGCCAGGTGCGCCAGCAGGGGCGCGGCGAGGCTGCCGGAGCGGTCGGCCAGCCAGCCGAACAGCCACCCCGCGGCGCCGGTGACCAGCAAGGTGCCCAGCACCGGCTCGCCGGCCGCGCGGGCATCCGGGATGTGCGAGAGCCCGAATGCCGTCGCCTGCACGAGCCTTCCGCCGCGGGCGCCGAAGCCGGCCGAGGCGGTGTGCGCCAGCGCCGCGCGGTAGGCCGCCTCTTCCGCCCACACGGT
>NZ_LZKC01000002.1:0-2114 GCF_001672685.1 Mycobacterium sp. E2462 | reverse complement strand
CTCCCACGGCCAGAAGGTGCAAAGTGCCGGCAGCAACATGGCCAGCACGGACAGCGCCGTCGGGTCCAGCTGGGCCTAACCGCAACCTCAGGCGCGGCAGCACACCCGGAAGTGGTGTGCTGCCGCGTCCTGCGGTTATCGTGCAGTTTGAGCCCCTGAAAGTTTTGGGGACCGGCTAGGGACCGACAGAGGTATCGATGGACCAACAGAGCACCCGCACCGACATCACCGTCAACGTCGACGGTTTCTGGATGCTTCAGGCACTGCTCGACATCCGGCACGTGGCACCGGAACTGCGGTGCCGCCCGTATGTCTCCACCGACTCGAGCGACTGGCTCAACGAGCATCCCGGCATGGCCGTGATGCGCGAGCAGGGCATCGTCGAAAACGATGAGGTGATCGAGCACGTTGCCGCCCGGATGAGAGTGCTCGCCGCGCCCGACCTCGAGGTCGTCGCCCTGCTGTCCCGGGGCAAGCTGCTTTACGGGGTGGTGGACGACGAGAACCAGCCGCCCGGTTCGCGCGACATCCCCGACAACGAGTTCCGGGTGGTCTTGGCGCGCCGCGGCCAGCACTGGGTCTCCGCGGTGCGAGTCGGCGGCGACATCACCGTCGACGATGTCGCGGTGGCCGACAGCGCGTCGATCGCGTCGCTGGTCATCGACGCCTTGGAGTCGATCCACCACGCGGAGCCGGCGGCCATCAACGCGGTCAACGTGCCGCTGGAAGAGATGCTCGAAGCGACCAAGTCGTGGCAGGAGTCCGGCTTCAACGTCTTCTCCGGTGGCGACCTGCGCCGCATGGGGATCAGCGCGGCCACCGTGGCGGCGCTGGGTCAGGCGCTGTCGGACCCGGCAGCCGAGGTCGCGGTATACGCCCGGCAGTACCGGGACGACGCCAAAGGCCCCAGCGCGTCGGTGCTGTCCCTCAAGGACGGGTCGGGCGGCCGGATCGCGCTCTATCAGCAGGCCCGGACGGCGGGTTCGGGGGAGGCGTGGCTGGCGATCTGCCCGGCGACCCCGCAACTCGTGCAGGTCGGCGTCAAGACTGTGCTGGACACCCTTCCGTACGGCGAGTGGAAAACGCACAGTCGCGTGTGACATTCGATGAAACATAGAGTTTACCAACGCCTTTGCACTCAACATGCGGTTGAGATGCCGACACGGCATACTTCTTGCAAAGAGCAGCAGCAAACCTTTAGCCAGTGTCACCACACTCTTAATCGCAAGGCGAGGCAGATGAAATCCGAAACAGTCGGGCCGCGCGGTCACCGGCGTCGCAACGCCTCGGTGAGTGCATCGGCACAGACTCCCGCGCGACGGGCGGCACGGGGTTACTCAATCATCACGGTAGAAAGTGCAGGGCGATGACTGCGGTAGTTGTTGAAGCACCACAGCCTGACGTCGAGGGAATCTCACAGCCTCAGGCGGTAGTCGTCGGCGTCATGGCCGGCGCCGGCGTCCAGATCGGTGTCCTGCTGGACGCCAACGCCCCCGTCTCGGTGATGACCGAGCCGCTGTTGAAGGTGGTCAACAGCCGGCTCCGGGAGCTGGGCGAGAGCCCGCTGGAGGCCAAGGGCCGCGGCCGTTGGGCGCTGTGCCTGGTCGATGGGTCGCCGTTGCGGGCCACCACCTCCCTCGCCGAACAGGACGTCTACGACGGCGACCGGCTCTGGATCCGGTTCATCCCGGACACCGAGCACCGCTCGCAGGTCATCGAGCACATCTCGACCGCGGTCGCCGCGGACCTGAGCAAGCGCTTCGCCGCGATCGACCCCGTCGTCGCGGTCCAGGTCGGTGCCTCGATGGTGGGCATCGGCGTCACCACCGCCGCCGGCCTGCTCGGCTGGTGGCGGTGGCACCACAACTCGTGGTTGCCCACGGTCTACGCCGGGGTGATCGGCCTGCTGGCCCTGGGCGTCGCGCTGATGCTGCTGATGCGCGCCCGCACGCAACAGGACCGTCGCGTCGCCGATATCATGTTGCTGAGCAGCCTGGCGCCGATCTCGGTGTCCGCCGCGTCGGCGCCGCCCGGTGGGGTGGGATCGCCGCACGCCGTGCTCGGCTTCGGCGTGCTGACCGTCGGCGCGATGCTGGCCCTGCGGTTCACCGGTC
>NZ_LZKC01000001.1:0-13272 GCF_001672685.1 Mycobacterium sp. E2462 | reverse complement strand
TTTCCGCGATCGAAAACGCAGGTGCCCCGGTAATTCCCGCTGCCAGCCACCGTGAATACAGCGCGACGCAGCGCGCCTACACGGCAAGCCTGACCGACGAGTCACCCGAAATTCGGGCATGGCACGCGTTTCTGGCGGCCAACAATGGCGCGCTGCGTCGCGCTGTATTCACGGTGGCTGGCAGCGGGAATTACCGGGGCACCTGCGTTTTCGATCGCGGAAAAGTACGTGGTCTGGATGTCCAGAAAGATCACACCGGCCGACATGCCGTCGGCGCGCAGGTGGTCAATGGCGATGAAAATCGTGAACTTGTCCTCGGCCTGAACAACGCCGAAGGTGAAGCAGTCCCATTGCAGCGGATCGGGGGTATCGAGCAGCAATTTGCGAATCTGCTGCGGCGCCATCCTGCCGAGATCCGTGGCGGCCAGCGTGATGGCCTGCGGGTCGGGCAAGACGTAACGCACCACTTCGTCGTTGTCTCGAACAGCGAACCGGTCGTGGTAGGTGTCGTGTCGCCGCACGTGCGTGTTCACCGCGTGCGTCATCGCGTCCATGTCGCAGGTGCCACCGATTTCCCACGCGCCGATGCAGAGCCGGGGAATGTCGCGGCCGAGAGCGACCTGACGCCGGTAATACTGAAGGTGCTGGGATTGCTGATAACTCACGGGCGCTGGGTGCGGCTGCGCGTCGGCGGCCTGCGCGAAAGTAGACGCGGTGGGAAACCAGCAGGCGACGGTGCCCTCGGCCGTCCAGTTGTCAACCGTGCCCAAAAACATGCCCCCCACCTTTCGCCCGAGAACTGGTGACGCCATCCCGTTCCGAAGACCATAACTTGATCTTGTTCGCTTTGCTGAATGACGTTGAATATTGGTCCCACGAATATTTCGGCCCCCTCGCCGCTGCGGAGCCTATGGGGTGCACTGAGGTGCGCAAAAATTCCGCTCACGACGCTTCGAAGGCGGCGCTGGGGCCGCCACCAGCACGTGAGCGCCAATCATCGACGCCCGGCGGCGCGCAGAGTTCACTCAAGCTACGCCTGACGATTACCCATGGGTGTTCTCTTTGGCTGTGCGCGGTGACGCGATGCGGCATACGGTTAGGACCCGGTGCGTCCCGTCGGGGCCGCCACGCCGTCGCGGGCGTTCAGTCAGCGGGGAAGGACGGGGCCGGTGAGCGCTGCCGTCGACCCCTCGGTGCCGCCCAGCGGGACCGGGTGCGTGGAGTGTGAAGCCGCCGGCGGTTGGTGGGTGCACCTACGCCGGTGCGCGTCGTGCGGCCATATCGGCTGTTGTGACGACTCGTTGTCGCGGCACGCGACCGCGCACTGGCGCGAGAGCGGTCACCCGATCATCCGTTCGTTCGAGCCGGGCGAGGACTGGTTCTGGGACTACGACAGCAACGACTACTACGAGGGTCCGGAACTCGCCGCGCCGGGATGCCGCCCGACGGATCAGACCGCGCCGGGGCCCCGCGGTCGAGTTCCGCGTAACTGGGTGGAGCTGCTGCGTCAGCGAACCTGATGACCATCCCCGAGGAAGAGGCCCAGGAAGAGGCCCAGGAATCGAACGAGAGGGGCCCGGGACAGTGTCTGACCCGAAACGGGGACAAGCCAGACTGTTCGACGCGCTGACGACCAAGGGCACCGCCTTCACCGAAAGTGAGCGGCGCGAGTATGGGCTGTTGGGTCTGCTGCCCACGGTGGTCAAGACCATCGACTCGCAAGCCGCCCACTGCTGGCATGAGTTCTCCACCCGGCGCGACGATCTGGACCGACACATCTACCTGCGCGCGCTGCAGGATCGCAACGAGACCCTGTTCTATCGGGTGCTGCACGATCACATCCCCGAAACGTTGCCGATCGTCTACACCCCGACCGTGGGGGAGGCCTGCCAGCGCTTTGGCGAGATCTACCGCCGTCCGCGGGGGTTGTTCGTCTCCTACCCGGACCGCGATCACCTCGACGAGGTGCTCAGTAACCGGCCGCAACGCGACGTCGACGTGATCGTCGTGACCGACGGGCAGCGGATTCTCGGGTTGGGCGATCAGGGGATCGGCGGGATGGGCATCCCGATCGGCAAGCTATCGCTCTACACCCTGATCGGCGGGATCGATCCGGCCCGAACGCTGCCGATCGTCCTCGACGTCGGCACCGACAACGCCGAACTGCTCGACGACCCGTTGTATCTGGGTTGGCGCCACCGACGAATCGACGACGACGAGTATGACGCGTTCATCGACAAATTCGTCAGCGCCGTGCGCCAACAACTGCCCGATGTCCTGCTGCAGTGGGAGGACTTCGCCACCGTGCACGCGCAACCGATCCTCGAGCGCTACCGCGACCAGTTGCTCACCTTCAACGACGACATCCAGGGCACGGCCGCTGTCACCCTCGGTGCGCTGCACGGGGCCGCTCAGGTGGCCGACCGGCCCCTCGCACAACAGCAGATCGTGATGCTCGGCGCGGGTTCGGCGGGCATCGGTGTGCTGGACATGATCCGCCGCGAGATGGTGACCGAGGGGCTCTCCGACGAGGCTGCGCGGCAACAGATCTGGGTTGTCGACGTGGTGGGCCTGTTGACCGACGACCGCACCGACCTGTCGCCGGGCCAGCGCGCCTTCGCGCAGCCGGCCGCGCGGGTCGGCGACTGGGGCTTGTCGGGGCCGGCGCAACTCGCCGACGTCGTGCACCACGTCGACGTCGGCGTGCTGCTGGGCCTGTCCACGGCCGCGGGCGCATTCACCGAGAGCATCGTGCGGGAGATGGCCGCAAAGACCCAGCGTCCCATCATCTTTCCGCTGTCCAACCCGACCAGTCGCGCCGAGGCACACCCCGCGGAGTTGGACGCCTGGACGGACGGGCGCGCGCTGATCGCCACCGGTTCGCCCTTCGCGCCGCTGCAGCGCGGCGGCGTCACGCGGACCATCGCCCAGTGCAACAACGTCTACATCTTCCCGGCGATGGGGCTGGCGGTGACCGCCGCGCAGGCGACGAGGGTGACCGACGAGATGATGCGGGTCGCCGCCGCGACGCTGGGCGACGCCTCACCGGCTCTGAGCGATCCGGACCTGTCGCTGCTGCCGGATTGGGCCGACGTGCCCGATGTCGCCACCCGCATCGCCCACGCGGTGGCCGTCCAGGCCGTCGCGGACGGGGTGGCCCCGCAACGCAGCGAAGACGAACTGGCGCAACGCATCACCGAGGTGCGCTGGACGCCCGAGTACCCTGACGCCTAGCGCTGGGGCAGTGGCCGGTTGCGCACCAGTGTCGGCCACCAGAACCACGGCCCCAGGATCCGCAGGATGGACGGCACCACGAACGAGCGGACGATCAGGGTGTCGAGCAGCAGGCCGATGCACACGGTCGACCCCACCTGGCCGATGGTCCGCAGATCGCTGGTCAGCATCGCCAACATGGTGAACGCGAATACCAGGCCCGCCGAGGTCACCACACCGCCGGTGCTGCCCAGCGCCCGGATGAGGCCGGTGTGGATGCCGCCGTGCAACTCCTCCTTGACCCTGTTGATGAGCAGCAGGTTGTAGTCGGACCCGACCGCTACCAGGATGATGAATGTCAGCGGCAGAACGAGCCAGTGCAGGTGCAGGCCGACCAGGTGCTGCCAGAACAGGATGGACAACCCGAACGCCCCGGCATAGGAGAACGCCACGGTGCCGGGAATCACCAGAGCCGCCACCAGACTTCGGGTGATGAACATCATGATCAAGAAGATCAGCACGAAGGCGGCGATGGCGGCGATCATCAGGTCCGACATCGCGTACTGCTTGATGTCCTTATCGTTGGAACCCGAGCCGCCGATGTAGATGCGGGCACCCGCCAGCGAGGTCTCCTTCAGGATCGTCTTGATCGCATCGGGGAACTGTTCGACGTGCTCGACCCCTTCCGGCCCCATGGCGTCGCCCTCGTGGGTGACGATGAACCGCGCGGCCTTGCCGTCCGGCGACATCATCAGCTTGATGCCCGTCTTGACGTCGTCGTTGTCGAAGCCCTCGTGCGGAATGTAGAAGAAGTCGTCGCTGCGGGACTTGTCGAAGTCGTTGCCGACGTTGATCGAGTCGTCGTAGGTCTGCTCGGTCTGGATGGACTGCAAGTCGGCGGACCCGTAGCTGTTGACCAGTTTCGACTGCAGCGCCTCGGTGTCGTCGGCGGTGGCTTTCAGTTGCGCGATGATCTGCGGGAAGGCCTTATCGACTTCTTCGAGCGACACCCTGGCGTCCGCGATGTCGTCGGCCAGCTTGTCGATGTCGTCGATCGTGTCGAACAACGACCGAAACGTCCAGCAGATCGGGATGTCGAAACAGTGCTTCTCCCAATAGAAGTAGCTCTTGATGGGCCGGAAGAAATCGTCGACGTTGGAGACTTCGTCCCGGATGTCGTCGCTGACCCGTTGCAGGTCTTGCACCGTCAGCACCGTCTGGTGCAGTTCGTCGGAGACCTTTTGGAAGAACCCGATCTCCTTGCGCAGCACGGCGACTGAGTGTGCCTGGATGTCGGCTTGCGCGTCGGTGTTGGAGTTCTGCTCCTTATTGAACGGCAGTTGTTGGCCGTTGCCGCTGCCCTGCGTGGTAAACAGGTACGGGATGCTGGCGTGTTCGAGCGCCCGTCCCAGTGGACGCGTCATGCCCTGCACCATGGCCACGCCGCGCAGCCGGATCAGGGCTCTGGCCACCCGGTCGAGTGAGATGAAGTCGGCGGAGTTGCGCATGTCGTGATCGGTTTCGACCATCAGCATCTCGGAGAACAGCTTGCTCTTGGGGAAATGTCGATCGGCCGCTTGGAAGCCGAGGTTGGCGGGCGCGTCGTGCGGCTGGTACTGCCGGTCGTCGTAGTTCTGCCGGTAGGTGGGCACGAAGATCGCCCCGATCATGACGACGGCCGAACTGGCCACCAGGATCGGCACTGGCCAGCGCACCACGCTGGCGCCGATTCGCCGATACAGGTGCCCCCTGGCATTGGTCCTCGGGTCGAACATGCCGAAGAGGCTGCCGATGGTGAGGACCGCCGGGCCCAACGTCATCGCCGCCGCGATGGTGAACAGCATGGTGATCGCCACGGCGGGCCCCATGGTGTGGAAGTAGTTGAGGCGCGCGAAGGTCAGGCAGTAACACGCGCCGGCGATCGTCAGGCCGGAGCCGATGATGATGGGCGCCACGCCCTTGTAGGCGATGTAGAAACTGTCTTCTCGGCTCTCACCGGCCTGGCGCGCCTCGTGATATCGGCCCATCAAGAAGATGCCGTAATCCGTTCCGGCGCCCAGGGTCAACGCGATCACGATGTTGACGGCGAAGGACGACAGCTCGATGTACCCGTAGTGCCCGAGGGTCGAGACGATGCCCTTGGCCACGAGCATCTCGATGAGCACACCGAGCAAGGGCACCAGCAACGTGGAGGGCGCGCGGTACACCAGCAGCAGCATCACGACGATCAAGATGATCGTGACGATCGTGACGTTGTTGAGGCTGGCGTTGGCGATGGTCAAGGTGTCCGAGGCCAGCGGTGCCGCGCCGCTGACGTAGACCTTCAGCCCCGGGGGCGGGGTGTCTTTCTTGATGATGTCGCGGACGGCGTCCACGGACTCGTTCGCCTCGATCTGGCCGATGTCACCGGCGAGCCGCAGGAGCACGTAGGTGCACTTGCCGTCGACGCTCTGCGCGCCCGCGGCGGTGAACGGCTTGCCCCACAAATCCATCACGTACTGCACGTGTTTGGTGTCGCGCTCGAGCCGGCGCATCAGATCGTCGTAGTAGCGGTGGTCCTGGTCGGCCAGCGGCCGGTTCGCCTCGAACACCACCATGGTCAGGTTGGTCGAATTGGATTCGTGGAACTTCTCGCCGATGTGCAGCAGCGCCCGCTGCGAGGGCGCGTAGTGCGGGACCATCGGGCCGGCGAGCTCTTCGGCGACCCGCTCCACTTGCGGCATAAAGGCATTGGTGGTGACGGCGAGGAATCCCCAGAAGAAGATGATCGGGATCGCGAAGGTGCGGACCATCCTCGGGATGAAGGGCCGCTTGACGCGCGGCTCCTCGAAGCGGTGCTCGCTCACGCCGATTTCACCCTGCACTCGACGTCGGCGTCTTGGTGCTGCCCCGACTGCTCATCCCGGACGACGCCGTCCACCAACATCCGGCAACCCACCTGGCCGCCGTGCACGTGCACCGAGATGCTGCCCGACGCCACGGTGAGCGTGGTGGTTTCGGTGTGGCTCCAGGGCAGCGTCGTGACGTCAACCTGATGCGGGTGGCCGTCGATGTCGACGTAGACCAGCTTGCCGCCCTGCCCGGCCGAGCCGAACACCTCGTAGGTGATCCGTTTGACGTTGAACTCCTCCGGCGCCTGCGGGCCGTTGACGGTGATGACCGGCTCCGGCTCGGAGAACTGATGGACCTTGTACATGCACAGCAGGCCCACGCCCACGGCAACAACCGCGACCAAAGGCATCCACGCCCGCTCCAGGACGGTCCTGCCGCTCAGCCGAGGGCTCACTCGATCACCTTCTCGAATCCGCTCCCACTGCGGTGACTCCGCACGACGCGCACGGAGCCCCTATATCAATCAGCCTGAGATATAGACCAGCAAAGATTACCAGGATGCGAGCGGAATGCGAACTGGGGCGCCATCCCCGATGAGCGATGCGCGTCAAGCATCGTTGCATCATATGGCTTATGTTTGCGTCAGGCCAGCTTTTGTAAACGGCGTTTCAGTCTGACATGACTGAGCATCCGCAGGCCCAAATTTGTCGAGGTCAGCATGGGTATCACGCCCAGGAAGGTGCGTTCCGACGGCGTGGCGCCGTGCAGGTGCTCGAGGCTGCCCAGCACGTAAAAGCATCCCAGCATGAATAAAGCGCCGGGGATGGCGATCGACAGCGGGGAGGTCCGGTCGGCGACGATCCGCCGCGCGAAGTCGAGCTCTTCGGCGGACATCGGCTGGCCCTTGCGGACCTTGTCCAGGACCGCCTTGTGGCTGCCGATCTGTTCGGCCAGCGGACTGGACGGCCGATTGCGTATCCGTCGCACGCCGACGAAGGCAACGGTGGCCGACAGTACCGACAACCCTATGGCGAGGACCGCCAGGTAGCCGAAGAAGATCGAATCGATCATCGGGAATCCTTTTCCTCGAAAGACTTCCCGGACGCTACCGCACCCATGGCCGCCGGCGCTGCCCTCCGGGCCCCGCGGCGCCGCCACCCATTCGAGGCACGGTGACGCTCGGGGAGCCAAACGCGTTGCCACAACGTGGTTTCGGCGCCGTCGGCGCGCTTGGTTGCTACCGAGCGGCCCGTCGCCGCCGGCCCCAACAAGGCGCCGGGGCTGGCCCCGCGGATCCCGCTGCTCGCGACACCTGCGGATTCGAAGGCGGGTCTTGAGTCAGGCGACCGCCCGGCCGGGTGGGCCGCCCGACGCGGTGACGGCGCGCACCGAGAAGGCGACCCGGCGTCCGACGCCGCCGTCGTCGCCGTCGTCACCGGGGTCGGTCCATTGGACTTCGGCGGTGCCGGACAGCTGCAGGGCGGCTCCCGAGGCGAAGTCGACGAACAACAGGGCCGCCTCGTTGTCGACCGCCAGGTTGCCGAAGCTGTTGAACATGTTGTTGCCCGGATAGTCCGGCCACCACAACCCATCGGGTGAGTCGACGCGGACGAATCCTGCGGGGCCGCCCCGGTGCGACGCGTCGCTGCCGCGGGTGGGATGCGTGGTACCGAGGAAGAAGGTGTCGGCGGCCTGGATCATCGCCCGATCGGCGGGCGTCAACGCGGTCGCATGCCGGGCGCCGATGGACCCCGCGGCCGCGATCGCAGGAACGTTGACAACCCGTGGGTGGATGTACTGCGGGCAATTCCCGTAGGCCTGGTCGACGCGCACGGCGAGGCCCCGACCGTCGCGCTCGACGAGCGTGCCGTTGACCCGCAATCGCCGCCGGGCGGCGAAGTCGATGGCCACCATGCCGACTTGCTGCCCGGTTGGCATGTCATGCAACGCATCACCGGCACGCGGTGCGGCCGAGATCTGCAGCGTGCGGCCGCAGCCGCGCAGGAACCCCGCCGGCCCGCTCAGCGGCGACACCCAGAGCACACCGTCGCCGTCCCGCCCGGTGATCGCGAGAAACCCCTGTGCGGCAAGGAATTTCGCGGCGCCGCTGGACAATCCTGCGGGGTCCACCATCCGCTCGAGCCGGCTGGCGTCGGCCAACACGCCGGCGCGCCGCTGGGTGGCCAACTCACCTTCGTGGTAACCCATCGCGCCACCTCCACCGCGGACCAACGCCGGCGCCGCCGAAAAGCTTCCCGGTGAGCTCAGCGCCTGCGGTCCCGCAGCACGTCGCGCACGACGAGCCCGACCAGTGCGAGGAGGCCGAACGGCACGAGCGCCCGGAAAGCGGTCGAGGCGTGGCCGTACAGCAGCACGTAAACGATGAGGCCGATGACCGCCATCGCAATCAGGATGCCGCGGTTGATCCTGTCTGTGCTCACTCGCTCAACCTAACCTGCCGATCCGGCGTCCCGTTCAGAAGCCGAAGTTGCCGCCGCCGGAATCCGAACCGCCGCCGAAGTCGGAGCCGCCCCCGAAATCCGAGCCGCCCCCGAACCCACCGAAGTCGGAGCCGCCGAAGTCTATCCCGCCGCCCGAGTCATAACCGCCGCCCGAGTCGTAGCCGCCACCGAAGTCGTTGCCGTCGAAGTCGACGTCACCGCCACCCGAGTCCTGGTAGCCCGAGAACCCGGCGTCGGCCTGCTGGCTGTCGTAGCCCGTGCCTTGGCCGTCATAGTTGGCATCGGCCAGTGCCGAGTCCCGGCCGGCTTCGAAGCCCCGGTCGTAGCTGCCGCCCCAGTGGTCGTCGAGCAGCGCGTCCATCAGCAACACGTCGGTCAGAGCCCAGCCCCAGCCGGGGCCCCAGAACGCGTACGGGTAGTAACCGGGGTAGAAGAACACACCGTTGTAGTAGCCGCCGCCGTAGTAGTGCGGGTATCCGGGCTGCGGGCTGGTGCTGTAGTTGTTGTTGCTGATCGTCACCCGCTCGCCGGTGTCCGGGTTTCGCGTGTTCACCTCCGCCTGCCGACGGTCGCGCTCGGGCACCGCGGCCACGGCCTCGACGTTGGGCTTGGCCCCGGGGTTGATCTTCTGGTTGGCCTTCGCCACGGTGGAGGCCACTACCCGCAGGTGCGCCCGCGCGGCGCCATAGTCGCGCTTCTCGTACGCCGCGCGGGCGTCGGCCAGGCTGGCGTTCGCCTTCAATGATTCGGCGCTGACGTCGACGCCGCTGTTGGCGAAGACCGCGTTGTCGAGGTCACCGACCTCCGAGGCGGCGACGATCAGCTCCTGCTTGAGCTCCTCCCGAGCCTCGTTGCTGTTGCGGCGCTTACGGTTTCGGCTGACGGCGAACCACAGCAGGCCTCCCGCCGCCAGCGCGATGCCGATGACCAGCAACGCCGCCGAGAGCCAGGCCCAGTTGTTGTGCTTCTCGTGGACGGCCGGGGAGGTCTTGACGGGCGTCCCGGACGCCACGTTGACTCCGGCCAGCTTGCCGACGAATTCACTGGTCGCACCGTAGGGGTCGTCGCGATGCGCCCGGGCCGACTGGCGCATCAGCGGATCGACCGCGTCGGCGACCGCCCTGGGCACGTTGAACGCCCGCACGTGATAGCCCTTGGCGTCGATCACCAGGATGACCCCACTGAACCCGGGATTGCGGCTCACGAAGGCGTTGTGCACGGCGTCCGCCGTCGTCACCCCCGTCTGATCGGGCGCCACCGCCGCCACCCAGACCGGCGGGGTCGAGGTCCACGTCCACGAGCTGGACAGAATCTGCTGGTTCAGCTTGTCCGCATCCTGCAGCGGGGGGTTCGCCGTGGCATCGGCCACGACGTGCCTCTGGTCGTTGAACCGGTTGACCAGCTGATCGGTGTACGCGTCGGCCCAGGCGGACGGCGCCGCCAGCATCGCCAACGCCAACACCACGGGGGCCAGCACGAGCCTTCTCATACGTCGAATCACCATTCTCCTGCCACGAGTCGCTGCCCCGATCCTTGCCGCGGACGCCCGAAACGTCCACTGCCGCCCCGCGACCACGACCACCAACGCCGGAACGTCATCTTCCGTTTAGCCGGCCCCCCTCGGCCGATTAGGTTTTTAACCTCGACCGGCATTACAGTTGCGCGCGGTTTGTCGTCGACTCAGGGAAAGAACATGCCCATTCAGCCCACCCTTCGGCGTGCTCAGCCGTTGCGCAGCGGCCGTGTCCAGCGTTCCGGCCACCGCGTCAACCGCCCGACTGTCGGTCAATGCTTTGACATCGAGGTCACCCGCGTCACCGACGGCTGGATGATCCGGGTACCCGAGGTCGGCGGCGTCGCCCACGCCCCCCGCCGCGCCGCCGTCGAGTCGGCGGCCCGGGAGTGCATCGCCACCCGGACCGGCATCCCGATCGGCTACGTGTCCGTCTTCATCGCCAGCGAGACCCTGTAACCGCGGTCAGTCCTCCGGCCGCGGGACCCGTCAGATCTTGACGGTCAGTGGCCAGACGTTCCAGATGTCGTCGCAGTATTCGGCGATGGCGCGATCCGAGGAGAACTTGCCGCTGCGCGCGGTGTTGAGGATCGACATCTTGGTCCACGACTCGCCGTCCAGCCACGCGGCGCTCACCCGGGCCTGGCATTCGACGTAGGAGGCGTAGTCGGCGCACACCAGGAAGGGGTCGTCGTAGCGCAGGTTGTCCACCAGCGGCTTGAACACCTCGGTGTCACCGTGGGAGAAGGTGCCGTCGGCGATCAGGTTGAGCACCGCGCTCAACTCGTCGTTGCTGTCGATGTAATCCGCCGGCCGGTAGCCGCTGGCCTTGAGCGCCTCGACCTCCTGCACCGTCAGGCCGAACAGGAAGAAGTTCTCTGCCCCGGCCTCCTCACGGATCTCGACATTGGCCCCGTCGAGCGTGCCGACCGTCAGCGCGCCGTTGATCATGAACTTCATGTTCCCGGTGCCGGAAGCCTCCTTGCCGGCGGTCGAGATCTGCTCCGACACGTTGGCCGCCGGGTAGATCAGGTGCGCGTTCTGCACGTTGAAGTTCGGGATGAACGCGACCTTAAGTGACTTGTTCACCTCGGGGTCGCTGTTGATGGTTTCGCCGACGGCGTTGATCAGCTTGATGATCCGCTTGGCCAGGAAGTAGCCGGGCGCCGCTTTGCCGCCGAAGATGAAGGCCCGCGGCGGGATCGCGAGCCCGGGGTTCTGCTTGAGCCGGTAGTACAACGCGATGATGTGCAGCACGTTGAGGTGTTGGCGCTTGTATTCGTGAATCCGCTTGACCTGGATGTCGAAGATCCATTCCGGGTTGAGCTCGACGCCGGTCTCCGCGCGGACGAACGTGGCGAGCCGGCCCTTGTTGGTGCGCTTGATGTCGCGCCATTGCCGGCGGAACGAGGAGTCGTCGACGAAGGGCTCCAGTCCGCGCAGCCGCCGCAGATCGGTCAGCCAGCCGTCGCCGATGGTGCGGTCCAACAACTCCCGCAGGCCGGGATTGGCCAGCGCGAGGAACCGGCGCGGCGTCACGCCGTTGGTCTTGTTGCTGAACCGCTCGGGCCACATCTCGTAGAAGTCTTTGAGCACACTGTCTTTCAGCAACTCCGTGTGCAACGCCGCGACGCCGTTGATGGCGTGGCTGCCGACGGTGGCCAGGTGTGCCATTCGAACGAACTTGGCGCCGTCCTCACCGATGAGCGACATCCGGCGAACGCGGTCGGAGTCGCCGAGGAACCTCGTGCGCACCTCGTTGAGGAAGCGCCGGTTGATCTCGTAAATGATCTCCAGGTGCCGCGGCAACGAATCGCCGAACATCTGCAGCGGCCACGTCTCCAGCGCTTCTGGCAGCAGGGTGTGGTTGGTGTAGGCGAACGTCGCGACCGTGATGTCCCAGGCCTCTTCCCATTCCAGCCCGCGCTCGTCGACCAGCAGCCGCATCAGTTCGGCGACACCGATCGACGGATGAGTGTCGTTGAGCTGCAACGCGAATCGCTGGGGGAGCTCGCGGACACCCGCGTCGGCCAGGTCGTCCATGATGTGCAGGACGTGCTGCAACGAGCAGGACACGAAGAAGTGCTGTTGCAGCAGGCGCAGCCGCTTGCCGGCTTCGGGCTCGTCGTTGGGGTAGAGCACCTTGGTGACGGTCTCCGACGTCACCTCGTCTTCGACGGCCTTGTAGTAATCACCGGTGTTGAAGGCCTCCAACGCGAACGACTTGACGGCCCGCGCGCTCCACAGCGTCAGCACGTTGCAGGTGTTAACGCCGTAACCCTGAATCGGGGTGTCGTAGGCGACGCCCTTGAGCATCAGGCCCGGCACCCAGCGGGCGCGCTCACGGCCGGCGTCGTCGGTGTAACGCTCGACGTAACCGCCCCACTTGACCAGGTAGTTGACGTCGGGTTTGGCGATTTCCCAAGGGTTTCCGCGGTCCAGCCAGTTGTCGGTCTGCTCGACCTGCCAGCCGTCATGGATCTCCTGGTCGAAAATGCCGAATTCGTAACGGATCCCGTAGCCGATGGCCGGACGCTCAAGCGTGGCCAGCGAGTCCAGATAGCAGGCCGCCAGGCGGCCCAGGCCGCCGTTGCCCAGGCCGGGTTCCTCCTCGCACGCCAGCACCTCATCCAGCCGCTGGCCCATCGCGGCCAGCGCGGACTTCGCCGCGCCCTCCAGGCCCAGGTTCAACAGGTTATTGCCCAATTGGGGGCCCATCAAGAACTCGGCCGACAGGTAGCAGGTCACCTTGCGTCCGAGGTCGAGGGAGGTCTGCGTCGACGCCACCCGGCGGTCCTGCATGCGGTCTCGCACGGCAAGCGCCAGCGCCCGATAGTAGTGCTCGGGCCGCAGCGCCGCGGCCGGGCGCCCGATCGAGTACCGCAGGTGGTCGGCGATCGCGCGCTGCAGCGCGGGCGCGCCCATCCCGGTGCGGGAGTGCTCGGTCAGATCGGCGGGCCGGGAGCCGGCGGTCGACAAGCCGTCGGTGGGGGTCTGTTCGACGTCGGTCATGTGAGTCCTACTCCCTAGAGGTGATGGCGCACCGCATCCCGCAGATGCCCGGCGCCGCGCTCGGCGTCAGTCTGGCAGCGATGTTTGCACATCAGGCGCGCAATTGCGGTCCGAAACGTGAACGCGAGTACACGCGCGGACGTCGAGATGGCGCCTCGCCGCGGCGGCCCGGCGGTCAGTGCGCGCCGGAAAGGTTCAACGTGACGACCCCCGCGACGATCAGGGCGACGCCGACCACCT